>DVLY01000002.1 GCA_018715295.1 Candidatus Merdimorpha stercoravium
AGAATCCCCCGCCAGGGGTGGATAGTCCCTGCGGAGGATTTCTTTTCGAGCAAACCTTAATGTGTTTCGCGGCGGATTTTTAGACGCCTGCCACGCGGCGTTTGTACTCGGCCAGGCAAGCAGCCAGACGCTCGGGAGCGGTCGTATCGCCGGGTACGTTGTGCGAAGGATGGATGTAGAGTTTCACACCCCGGTTGTCCAGGATCTCGGCTACCGTGCAAACGGTCATCCACACGCAGGTAATGAAGGCAATGGTCGAAACCGGGCCCACCGGATCGGGATTGTTCTTCAAATGAACCGTAGCATCACCGGCCGGCGCGCAGGAATCGACTACCAGGTCGGCGATTTCGAAGATCGTCTTGCCCGAAGAGTGGCGGGTCTTCTTGCCTTTGGCCTGGGCAGCAGCCCCGTAAGCGATCACCTTCATGCCGCGTTTTTTGGCTTCGAGGGCGATGTCGATATTCACGTTGTTGATACCGGTGTGCGAAAAGATCCACATCACGTCGTCCTTGTCGAAGTTATACCCCTTCATGATCTGCACGCCGTAGCCTTCCACGCGCTCCAGGAACACGAACTGATGTACGCCCAGATCGCCCACGATCTGCGTGAAGAACGTCAAAGGCAGTTCGCAGATCGGGTGGAACCCTACGAAACCGCCGATACGCGGGTACATTTCCTGAATAGGAATCGTCGCGTGTCCGCAACCGAAAGTATGAACCCAGTGCCCTTTTTCGATGCAATCGGCCATCAGGGTTGCCGCTTTGGTAATGTTCTCCTGTTGCGTGTTTTCGATCTCGGACATAATGCCCCGGGCATTTTTCAGCCACTGTAATGCTACTTCCATTTTTTCTGTTTTGATTTTTAAGGTTGGTAATCTATGTTTTTTTGTCTTTTCTCGTTTCTTACGCCTTACCGGTCTTTTTCCGGGCCGCTGCCGCAGCCACCGGGAGGAGCAGCATCATCATCACCACGGCCAGTGCCAGCACCACCGGGAACCACGCGTACCCTCCCTGGTCGAACATCACGCCCACCACCTTGTTAAAGGCGAACTGGCCGCACAACGCGATAAAGATCGCTATGGAAAACGCCGTACCGGACATCTCGCGGAACGCCCCGCCCAGATAAGCCAACACCACCGGGTAGGTAGCTCCCACGCCGAATCCCACCAGCGCCATCGCCAAATGCACCAGCGTTACATCGCTGCTGAAATAGAGGATCGCCACCCCGGCCAGCGCCACCGTCAGGTAGAGGTACAGCGTGCCGTTGTCCCGGAGTTTCTTCATGATCAGTCCCAAAGGCAAGCGCCCGCACAACATCCCTATCGTAAACCAGGTGAGCGACAAGGTAGCTGCCGTAGCCGCCACCCCGCCGTGGTCTTCCAGGTACTTCGGGGTAAAACTGCCGCTGGCTCCCTCGAAACCGCTCTGGAAAAACAGAATGAAGGCAAAAAGGAGCAGCGCCGGATACTTGAGCAGCCCCACCGTTTTGGTAAACGAAACGCTGCCCTGCGGCTTGGCCTGGGGGAACTGGATGAGGCAGAAATACACGATAAACAACGCCATCACGCCCGATATGCAATGCAGCGGCACGATGTAGTTGTCCGGCATGCAGTAGTTCAACAGCGTCCACAGCAAGGCGCCCACGCAATAGAACGCCCCGAGGATGCTCAACCGGCCGCCTCTCCGCCTGTCGTCGTAGATATCCGAAACCAGTGCATTGGTCAGTCCGTTGAGGATACCCCCGCCGAAACCGATCATGAACATCGCCCCGTGCAGCAACTGGATCTCCAGCGCATTGGCCAGCCCTTCCAGGCCGATCAACGAGAGCAGCGAACCGATGATCAGCAGCCATTTGTACCCGAACCGGTCCACCACCGGCCCGAAAAGCACCGTGCCGAGGATGATCCCGATGGACATCGTGGAAGGCAAAGCCGTCGCCCCTTCCACCCGGGCATTGAGTTGTCCCAGGATCGGCCCGAGCGAAAGCATGGCCACGCCGAAGAAGGCCAGCCCGGCGCATGCCGCCACGAATACCTGGTTCGTTTTGTAATTCACCTTATTCATCGTCGTATGTTTTTCCGTTGGTTATTTTCCCTTCGCTATGCAAAATGCTCGGCTCCCTTACTCGCTGATGCTGCGCAGAGCCAGATACCCGGCTCCCATCAGCACGGCATCCCCGCCGAGCATCGAGGGGACGATCTCCACCTTTTGGATGGCGATGGGCTGTGCGTGGCGCACCGCCGCCTGTTTGATCCGGTCCAGGAACTGAAGCGCCGGGCCGAATACCCCGCCGCCGAAGATGATCTTCGAGGGGTCGAACAGGCTTACCAGATTGGCCACCGCCATGCCCCACATCTCGATGGCGATGTCGAAGGTCTTGGTGGCGATCTCATCGCCCTGGGGATACACCTCGAACAGATCGTACGAAGTGATCTCCTCCGGCTTCTTGTTGCGCAACACCCCTTGGTACTGCGGGTTTTCCTCGAGCAGTTCCCGGGCTACCTTGGCCAAGCCTTCGCCCGAGCAGTGGTGTTCGAAACAGCCGCACACCTCGTATTTTTGCTTGTATTCCTTGTCAAGCGCCCACCAGCCGATCGCACCCGATATGTCGTGCGCCCCGCGCAGCACGCGGCCGTTGGCCAGGATTCCCGCTGCGATGCCCGTTCCCACGGCCAGGAAGATGGCGTTGTTCACGTTTTCGGCTGCCCCGGCCCATGCTTCGCCCAGGATGCAGCACACCCGATCCGAATCGACCGTTACGATCGTATTGCGGTCGCACACCTGCTGGATCTCCTCCCGCAACGGATAGTCCTCCCATCCGGGAATGTTGGGGCACCAGACCGTCCCCCGATCCTGATACGAAATACCCGGCACGCAGATGCCCACGGCATCGATGACCTGTCCCAGTCCCTTGGCCTGGCACAACATGTCGGAAACGAACTCCTGGATCAGGCGGCCTACTTCGCGTCCCTGCCGGTGTTCCAGTTTCCGTTCGTCCTTGTAGACAATTTCCGCATGTTCGGTGAAAATACCCCCCTTGAGCTTTGTTCCACCCAGGTCCAAGCCTATTACTGCCATAGTCGTATCGTGTGTTTTGTTCTCTGTATAAGGTCGTGCTTTTCGGGAAAGCGGGGTAAATTTACAACTTTTCCCCGCATGCGAAAACAAAAAACGCACAATCTTCCCTTCCCCGCTCAAAAAACAAGCTCGGGAGGAGCACGCCCGGCACGGGTTTTTACTAACTTTGTTTCACGCGAAAAAAACACCCCTTTCCCCCTCGGGAAAAAAAGGGGAAAACACAAAAAAACACCTGCGATGGAGCCTACCGAGGAATCCCTCAAAAACTCTCTGGAGATCACACGCGGCAAGAACGACTGCTTTCTCATCTGCGACTTCGGCGCATTGTCCCCGGAGTCGTTCGCCCGTTCGCTGGACTTTCTCAAACGACAAACCTGGACCCCGGACATCTCGGCCGTGCTGGGCTTCGACCTTTCCCGGGTGGACGACCCGGACGGATACCTGCGTCCGATCGGCGGAATGCTCCGCCGGATGGAGTTCAAACACCTGCTGTGTTTCGGTCCGCAGATCGAACAATACCGCTACGCCTTCCCCAAACTGTCGCTGCTCTACAACGACCTGGAAGACGCACTGGCCGACCTGCCCAAGTTCGACTTCCAGAACGAGTCGGTACTGATCAAAGCCCCCGAATCGTTCTCCCCGCGCCGCATCGAGTCCCTGATGCAACGCCGCGTCCACGACACCCTCCTGGAAGTCGACCTGAACGCCATCGTCCACAACCTGTCCTACCTGCGCTCCAAACTGCCCGAAGGCACCCACACCATGTGCATGGTCAAGGCCAAATCGTACGGGCTGGGCGAAGCCGAAATCGCGTCCGTCCTGCAGGACCACGCGGTCGATTACCTCGGAGTGGCTTACGTGGACGAAGGCGTCCACCTGCGCGCCCGGGGCATCCGCACCCCCATCATCGTGATGAACCCCGAACGCAGCAGCCTGACCACCCTGATCAAAAACCGGCTCGAACCGGAAATCTACTCCCTGGGCGTATTGGAACGCTTTGTCCAGACCCTCGCCTCGTTTTCCTTTCCCGAGCCGTATCCCATCCACATCAAACTGGACACCGGCATGCACCGCCTGGGGTTCTCCCCCGGCCAGATCGACTCGCTGACGACCGCGCTGAAAGCCCTGCCGTCGGTACGCGTAGCCTCGGTCTTTTCCCACCTGGTGGCCGCCGAAGACCCGCGCGAGGAAGACTTCACCCTGGGACAAATCCACCTCTTCGAACAGATGTCCGGACGCCTCTCCCAGGGCATCGGCTACCGCCCCATCCGCCACATCCTCAACACGGCCGGACTGTGCGCCTACGGCCAATACACCTTCGAAATGGTGCGTCTGGGGCTCGGCCTGTACGGTTATTCGCCTTTCTATGCCGAGCAAAAACGCCTGATCCCCTGTGCTACCCTGCGCACGGTCATCTCCCAGATCCGCGAACTCGAACCCGGCGAAACGGTGAGCTACAACCGCCGTTACCGCGTACCGCACGTCTCGCACATCGCCACCCTGCCCATCGGATATGCCGACGGCATCCCCCGTCTGTGGGGCAACGGAAACGGATATGTCCAGATCGCAGGACAGAAAGCCCCCATCGTCGGCTCGGTGTGCATGGACATGATGATGGTCGACGCGACGGGCATCCCCTGCCGCGAAGGCGATCCGGTGATCCTGATGGGCGACTTCCCCACCGCCGACGAGATCGCCGAAGCCACCGGTACCATCTCCTACGAAATCCTCACCGGCATTTCCGACCGGGTAAAACACATCTACAAACTGGACATCTGACCTTCCAACCAAGCCTCCGACACCCATGCCCCGCTCCGCCCGCTCCATCGAACTGCTCGCCCCTGCCCGGGATGCCGAGATAGCCATCGCCGCCATCGACCACGGAGCGGATGCCGTGTACCTCGGCGGGCCGGATTTCTCCGCCCGCCACCAGGCCGGCAACCCCGTCGAGCACCTCGCCCGGGTAGCCGACTACGCCCACCGTTACCGCGCCCGGGTGTACGTAACCCTCAACACCCTGTTGCTGGACGAGGAACTGCCCCGGGCGGAAGCGATGATCCGGGAAGTCTGTTCGGCCGGGATCGACGCGCTCATCGTGCAGGACATGGCCGTTTTGGAAATGGACCTTCCGCCCGTCGAACTGCATGCCAGCACCCAAGCGCACATCGACACGGTAGAAAAAGCCCTTTTCCTCCATCGCGCCGGTTTTTCCCGCCTAGTGCTGGCCCGGGAACTCTCCCTGCCGCAGATCGAAGCCATCGCCCGGGAGAGCGGTGCCGAGATCGAAGCCTTCGTGCACGGCGCCCTGTGCGTAAGTTACAGCGGGCAGTGCTACCTCAGCCAAGCCCTGTGCGGCCGCAGTGCCAACCGGGGACGCTGCGCCCAGGTATGCCGCCTGCCCTTCGACGTGTCGGACCCCGAGGGGCGCCCCCTGCGCACCGGCACCCACGCCCTTTCGCTCAAGGACATGAACCGCAGCGCCCATCTGGAAGCACTCATCGACGCCGGAGTCTGCTCCCTGAAGATCGAAGGCCGCCTCAAGGACCTCCCTTACGTCAAAAACATCACCGCCTACTACCGCCGTACGCTGGACGACATCCTGTCCCGCCGCCCGGACCTGACCCGTGCCTCGGACGGACAGGTGGACCTGCGCTTCACACCCGACCCCGCCCGCAGTTTCAACCGAGGGTACACCGACTACCTTCTGCACGGGGAGCGCACCGAAGACCTTTCCAACCCCGCCACCCCCAAGTCCATCGGCCAGCCTGCCGGACGCATCGTGGCCGTCTCCCACGACAGCTTCACCACCGACAGCCCCCTGGCCTTCGCTCCGGGCGACGGCTTCGTGTACCTGCGCCGGGGAGAAGTCCAGGGCGGTTTCCGCATCAACCGCGCCCAAGGCTCACGCCTGTATCCCTCCCGCATGCCCTCCGTGCGCCCCGGCGACCTCCTGTACCGCAACCAGGACGCCGCCTTCGACCGCCTTCTCGCCACCTCGAGCGCCACGCGGAAAGTCGCCGTCGATCTTCGTTTGGAAGCCGTCCCGGAGGGTTATCGCCTGCTGGCCGAGGACGAAAGCGGCCTACACGCCGAAGGCATCCTCCGCGCGGAACACACCCCGGCCGACACGCCCCAGAAAACCCGCCTGGAACAAGCCTTGTCCAAACTCGGCGGCACGGAGTTCGAAGCCCGCCGCATCGCGATCGCTTTCCCCTCGGAATACTTTCTCCCGCTCTCGGCCGTTTCCGCCTTGCGCCGCCAGACACTCGAAGCCCTGCGGGAAGTCCGCCTTCGCTCGGTGGCCGGGCAGCGGCAGACCCTTCCGCACGCGCACCCGCCGCTTCCCCCCGGTTTGGATACCGACTACCGCCTGAACGCATCCAACCGCCTGGCCCGGCAATTTTACCGCCAGTGCGGTGCCGACCGCCTCGTCCCGGCCTACGAACAGCAGAAAGTCCCCGGCGCACAACTGGCCGTATGCCTCCACTGCCTCCAATACAGCCTCGGACTCTGCCCCCGGCAGCATCCGGAGAAAGGAAAAGGGTTCCCGTATCTCGTGCTGCGCCATGGGCGCTTTGCCCTGCGCGCCGAGTTCGACTGCGCCCATTGCCGGATGAAGCTTTTTGCGCTCCCTTAACGCCTCCTTTGGCCGAAAAAACGTAAATTGCCCCTCGAAATTCGACTGAATCGAAAAAACACACCTATCCGATGAACAGACCGATCCGTATCGCGGCACTTTGCCTTCTCGCCTGCCTGCTGTCCACAGGCTGCGTTTCCAAAAAACTGTACAACGAACTGGCCGCCCGCCATGCCGAAGCGGTGGCCGAAAACGAAGCGCTCGCTGCCGAAAACCAAAAGAACCTCTCGGAAGCCGGCCGCTACCGCTCGCTCTACCAGGAGGCTTCCGACCAACTGGAGGCCGCCCGCCGTCAGTCGGCTGCCGACCGGGAAGCCCTCGAGCAGCTCAAACGCCAATACGCCGACTCGCAGCAATCCTACCAGAAGATGCTCGAAAACAAGGAAAGCCTGCTGGATGCCTCCTCCCGCCAGGCCCGGGAATTTCTCGCCGAGCTCAAAGCCAAACAGGACAGCATCTCTTCGCTGGAGACCGAACTGGCCAAAAAACAGGCCGACCTGAACTCCCGCGAGGCCCGCGTAGCCCAGCTCGAAGAGATGATCTCCCAGATCCAGGACAAACTCACCTCCGTCAAAAACGCCCTGATGGACGCCTTGGTCGGGTTTGAAGGGAAAGGCCTGACCATCACCCAGCGCGACGGGAAGATCTACGTTTCGCTGGAAAACCGCCTGCTGTTCCCCTCCGGCAGTTGGCAGGTGGACAGCGAAGGCCGCCGGGCCATCGCCGAGATCACCAAAGTGCTGGTCGCCCAGCCGGACATCCGCGTGATGATCGAAGGCCATACGGACAACGTGCCCTACCGGGGACAGGGCGTACTGAAGGACAACTGGGACTTGAGTGTGATGCGAGCTACGGCCATCGTCAAACTCATCACCCAGAACCCCTCCATCGACCCGCGCAACATCACCGCCGCCGGCCGCAGCGAATACGACCCCGTGCTACCCAATACCAATTCCGACAACCGGGCGCGCAACCGCCGTACGGAAGTGATCATCACCCCCGACCTGTCGGCCATCGAAAAAATGATCGACGAGTTGTCGATCGACTGACCCCCGGAAGGCTTCCGCCCTCCGGCTCCTGCCCACAACCGCCGGGAAAGAACTTTTCTTTCCCGGCGGTTTTCATATCCCAAACCCTTCCCGAAAACAAATTAAACAAAAAAAACTTGCATTTTCCCGACGCAGTGGTTATCTTGTCGGCAGTTTTTGCCACCGAATACTACCTATATTATAACTACTTGCCGTCATGTGCGTACTTGAAGACCTCTACCGCCGTTACGGACCTTCGACCCCCGAAGGGGAAAACCTGCGCCGGGGACAGGAACTGCTCCGCGAAGGGGCCTACGAACAGGCGCTCGGATATTTCGACCTTGCCCAGCAGCACCCCCGAACCTCTTCGCAAGCGCTCGAAGGCAAACTCGAAGCGCTGCTGGCCCTGGAAAAATACGACGATGCCCACCGGACGATCGACGCTGCCCTGAAGGATTTCCCGGACAACGCGGTCGCCTGCCGCTACCGGGCCTTGCTCTACGCGCGGGAAAACCGCACGGACGATGCCATCGCCTGCATCGATCACCTCCTGACCCTCGACCCCGACGATGAAAAAGCCTACCTGGCCAAAAGCGAACTGCTGGTCAAAAAAGGCGATTACCAGGCCGCCTGCCGCACTGCCGAAGATCTCCTGGCGCGGCATCCGGACTCCGAAGCGGCCAATTTCGAAGCCGCCAAAGCCTTCTTTGCACTCAAGCAATACGACAAAGCCCTCTCCCTGTTCGGCAAGGTCGTCCGCATGAACCCCTCCAACACCAACGCCCGAAAAGCGGAACGGCGGTCGGTGGAAAAGCTCCGCCGCACGGAAAACAACGAACTCCGCCTGGCGCTCACCCTGTTGGACAACAAGATGTACACGGACTCCCTGCGCCACTTCGCCGGCGTGCTCGCCCGGGGGGAAAACACCGCCGAGATCCACTACTTCCTCGGGAAAGCGTACAAAGGCCTGGGCGAAACCGACCGTATGATCGAAGCCATGCAACAGGCCGCGGAACTCGCCCCGCGCAGTACCTCCCCCCTGCTGGAGATCGGCGAACAACTGCTCTCCGAGGGCAAAGCCGACCAGGCGATGGATTACTTCGACCGCGTACTGAAAATAGAACCGTCTAACCGTCAGGCCAACATGCGCCGCGGCGAATACCTGCAACGTGCAGGCCGCCCCGGTGAGGCCGACCCATACTACGACCGTATCTTGGACAAGAACAACAACGACGCCGAAGCCTACCTGAAAAAAGGTATCTCGGCCATGGACCGCTATCCGGCCGCCGGCAACCCGATGCTGTATTTCGACAAAGCGATGGAAGCCGATCCCACCTATGCCCTGCCGATGTACTACCGGGGACAGTTCCAACTGCTCTCCGGACAAAAGACGCGCTACGCGCTGGAATCGTTCAACAAAGCTGCATACCTGGCCGCCATGTCCTGCGACGAGGACCTGCTGGAAAAATGCCGACAGGCCATCCGCGAGCTGACCCAAACCTCCTGACAGGCTCCGTCCCCCTCGCTGTGCGAAAGGAGGGGGGGGGGAACTCAAAACGCCCGCACAGGGACACTGAAAGGCAGAAAAAAAAGCGAAAAAGAAGCAAAAAAGACCGCAAGACAACTTCCGGCCAGGAAATTGTTTGGCGCATTCCCAAAACCACAAAACCGACAGAGGGCTTGCCTGCGGCAAGCCCTCTGTCGGTTCGCACCCGATCAATCCCGCAAAAAGTCTTCGGGAATCCTGCACACCGGGATCGGATTCATCTTGTGCGCATTGGCCGCATGACGCGTCGCATAGATACGCATCACCTCCGCCTGCCGTCCCTCGAAATCCGCAGCGGACCGTCCCTCGTTCGTGCGGTCCATCGCCCATTCCAGCTCGGGATACGTCGCGCCGATCTGCATCTGGTCGGTGCGGTCGTTCTCGAACAAACCATCCGAAGGTTCGGCCTCCAGAATACTCCGGGGTACGCCCAGGAAAGCCGACAAAGCATATACCTGCGTCTTGGTCAAATCGCCGATCGGACTCAAGTCTACTCCGCCGTCGCCCCACTTGGTAAAGAAGCCGACGCCGAAATCCTCGATCTTGTTGCCCGTCCCGGCCACCAACGCCCCGTTGACGGCCGCCGCCTGGTAGAGCGCCGTCATGCGCAAACGCGAACGCGTATTGGCCAGCGCCATGTCGTCTTTCTCCCGGTTTCCGCTGCGGGGCAGCACCTGCGCCAACACATCGAACGCCCCGGTGAGGTCGACCTCCTGCACCCGGACGTTGGCGTATTTCCCGGTCAGGAACGCGCATTGCTCCTGGGCGCGGCTCACGTGGCTGGACGCTTGGTGGATCGGCAGGGTCAGACACCACAAGGGCGCTCCCGTGCGCGCACAAAGAGTCGATACCAGCGCCGAGTCCACCCCGCCCGAAATACCGACCACGTAGCCCCGGCAACGGCTCACGCGCAAGTAATCGCGCAACCACTCCGTGATGTATTCCGCTACTTTTTCTTCCTTCATCGCGATCTGTCGTTTATTTTTCCCGACCGTAAAAATAAGCAAGCCGCCGCAGAAAAACGAATCGACCCGCCCGAAAAAAACCTCCCTTGCCCTCCCCTCTTGCAAAAGGAGGAAAAATACGCTACCTTGCCGCCATAAACCCCACCCCTCCATGAAAAAAGAGCAGCACTTCACCTTTTCCTATACCTACTACCCCACCGAACAGGACCTCCCGGCCGAAGAACTGATGCTTCTGCAAACTGCCTCCCGCGCCCGGGAAAACGCCTATGCCCCCTATTCGGACTTTCTGGTGGGGGCAGCCGTCGAACTGGAAGACGGGACGATCGTTCCGGGCAACAACCAGGAAAACGCCGCATCGCCCTCCAGCTTGTGCGCCGAACGGGTCGCCGTTTACCACGCCTCGGCCCTGCACCCCGGGAAACGCATCGTGCGCATCGCCGTGTGCGGCGGACGGCGGGAGGAGACGAACCTGCAACCCGTCTCCCCGTGCGGAGCCTGCCGACAAGCCATCCTGGAATACGCCCAGCGGCAGAACAGCCCCATCGACCTCCTCTTTGCCGGCAGTGGACCCGCACCGGCCGTCAAGACCCGCATCGCCGACCTGCTTCCTTTCGGTTTCGGCAGCGAAGACCTCCTGGGCTAAGCCACCGAAGTTTCTTCTTTTTCTTTTCCTTTTCCTCTCCCGTTTCCCCAAAGCTACCGACCCGGACGATCCTTGGGACGAATCCGCACCTTGCGCCACAGGTAGGCCAGCGCATCCCCCGGATAGCACCACAACATCCTCGGCCCGGCATACCGCATCACCTCGCGGATCCGCTCCCGCATCGCCGGAGCATAACAATGCACCCGACACGACGAACAGTTCGGTTTTTCACTCCCGAACGGGCAGCCCCCCAACCTCCGCAGGGCATAGCGGTACAATTCCTCGCACCGGGGACAAAATTCCCCCATCCGGCTGCCGTGCCGACCCCGGCAGTACAGCCCGATCATCCGCTCCAACACCCGCCTCTGGCGGGCCATGGTTTTCTCTCCGGTTTCGGATTTCACAAGGTTTTCATTTTTCTCGCCGCCACCTTCCACAAGTCCAAAAAGCGCGGCGCGATAAATCGCGCCGCGCTTTTTCTTGCCCGCCCGGGGTGAGACGCGTCAGAGACGTTCGACGATCACCCACTTGCCGTCGGCCAGCAGCGGCTCGGCCTGTTTGAATTTCAATTCCTTCACCTCGCCGTTGGCAATGTTCTGGATGCGCACCCGGTCGTTGCGGCCTATCTTGGGCTGTTCGCGCACGAAAGTACGCGGACGTTCCGGCTCCTCGGCCCGGTTGGGCACACCGCGCTGCACATCGGCATCGGCAGCCCCCCGGCCTTCGCGTCCCACGACACGGCGCTGGCGTTGCGCTGCCTCGACCCGCTGCGGATCGGGAGCGGGAAGATCGGCCTTGAACAGGAAGCTCACCACCTGGGCATTGACCCGCTTGATCATATCCTGGAACAGGTCGTACGCCTCGAACTTGTAGATAAGCACCGGATCTTTCTGCTCGTAAACGGCCGCACGCACACTCTCGCGCAAGTCGTCCATATCGCGCAGGTGCTGTTTCCACGCGTCGTCCGTGATGGAGAGCACCAGGTTTTTCTGGAAATCGAGCGTTACCTGCCGCCCCTGCGTATTGTAGGCTTTCTCCAGGTCGGTTCCCACGTGGAGGGTCTTCACCCCGTCGGTGAACGGCACACCGATCATCCTGTAACGGTTGCCCTGGTTCTCGTACACATCCTTGACAAAGGGATAGATAGCCGTGGTGATCCGCTCGAGTTTCTGCTGGAAAACCTTGTACACCGTATCGAAAAGCGCCTCGGTGAGGGCATCGACATTCATGGCGGCATAGTCCTCTTCAGAGATCGGATTGGGCACCGCGAAGGTATTCATCACCTGGAAGTCGAATCCCTGGAACGATCCGCCGTTTTTCTGCTCGTCCGCGATCACGTAACACGTATCGTGGATCATGTTGGCAATATCGACCGAAAGGCGCTCGCCGAAAAGGGCATGGCGGCGACGGGTGTAGATAACCTCACGCTGGGAGTTCATCACGTTGTCGTACTCCAGGGTATTCTTACGCGAGCCGAAATGGTTTTCCTCCACGCGTTTCTGCGCTTTTTCCACCATCTTGGTAACGCGTTTGTCCTGGATCACATCGCCTTCCTTCACACCGAGGAAAGCCATGATCTTGGCCAAACGCTCCGAAGCGAAAAGACGCATCAGATTGTCCTCGAGCGAGATATAGAACTGCGAAGTTCCCGGGTCGCCCTGACGTCCGGCACGGCCGCGCAACTGGCGGTCCACCCGGCGGGAATCGTGCCGCTCGGTGCCGATGATGGCCAGACCACCCGCCTGGCGCACCTCCGGGGTGAGTTTGATGTCGGTACCACGGCCCGCCATGTTGGTGGCGATGGTCACCACGCCCTTCCGTCCGGCCTCGGCCACGATCTCGGCCTCCTTCATGTGCATCTTGGCATTGAGCACATTGTGCGGGATCTTGCGCAGGTTGAGCTGACGGCTGAGCAACTCCGACACCTCGACCGAAGTCGTACCCACCAGCACCGGACGTCCGGCCTTGGACAGGCGTTCGATCTCGTCGATGATCGCATTGTATTTTTCGCGTTTGGTGCGGAACAAAAGGTCTTCGTAGTCCTGACGCAATACCGGGCGGTTGGTCGGGATCTCGACCACGTCCAGTTTGTAGATCTCCCAAAACTCGTTGGCCTCGGTGATCGCTGTACCGGTCATACCGGCCAGTTTGTGGTACATGCGGAAGTAATTCTGCAAGGTAACCGTCGCGTAAGTCTGGGTCGATTCCTCGATCTTGACGTTTTCCTTGGCTTCCAGCGCCTGGTGCAGGCCGTCCGAATAACGGCGTCCCTCCATGATACGGCCCGTCTGCTCGTCCACGATCTTGATCGCCCCGTCCATTACCACGTACTGCACGTCCTTTTCAAAGAGCGTGTAAGCCTTCAGCAGCTGGTTAATGCTGTGGATACGGCGGCTCTTGATGCTGAAATCCCGGTAGAGTTCCTCCTTGGCCTGAGCTTTTTCGGCTTCCGACCGGTCGGAATGTTCGATCTCGGCCGTCGCCTCGCCGATATTGGGCATGATGAAGTAATTCTCGTCCTCGTTGTACTGCGAAAGGAACGCGATACCCCGGTCGGTGAGCTGGATGCTGTTGTAACGTTCGTTGATGGTGTAGTACAACTGCTCGTCGATCATCGGCATCAGACGGTTGTTGTCGCGCATGTAGTAGTTTTCGGCCTCCTGCAGCAGGCGTTTGTTGTCCTCCTCGCTCAGGAACTTGATCAGGGCGCCGTTCTTGGGCGCGCCGCGGAATACGCGCAACAGTTTCTTGGCACCGCCTTCGTTCTTTTCGTCGTAATCCCGGTTGCCCTCGGCCAGGAGCTTCTTGGCCTCGACCAGCATCCGGTTGGTCAGCGCCCGCTGCTCGCTCACGATACGCTCCACCTGGGGTTTGAGGTCGACGAACTCCTGGCGGTCGTCCCCGCCCACCACCGGTCCGGAGATGATCAGCGGCGTACGGGCATCGTCGATCAGCACCGAGTCCACCTCGTCCACGATCGCGTAGTTGTGCTCGCGCTGCACCAGTTCCTCGGCCTCGCGGGCCCCGTTGTCGCGCAGGTAGTCGAAACCGAACTCGCTGTTGGTCCCGTAAGTAATGTCGGCCAGGTAAGCTGCACGACGTTCGGGAGAGTTGGGCTCGTGGTTGTCGATACAGTCCACGCTCAAGCCGTGGAACTGGAACAAGGGGCCCATCCACGCCGCATCACGGCGCGAAAGGTAGTTGTTGACCGTTACCACGTGTACACCTTTTCCCGGCAGGGCGTTCAGGTAGATGGGCAAGGTAGCCACCAGCGTTTTTCCCTCACCGGTAGCCATCTCGGCGATCTTACCCTGGTGCAATACCACGCCGCCGATCAGCTGCACGTCGTAATGTACCATGTCCCAGGTAACGGGCTTCCCGGCCGCATCCCACGTATGGCTCCAAAACGCACGGTCGCCTTCGATCGTTACATTGGGGTGGGTGGCGGACAACTGACGGTCGAACGGCTGAGCCGTTACCTCCAGCACGGGATTTTCCGCAAAACGGCGCGCCGTTTCCTTGACCACGGCAAATGCCTCGGGAAGGATCTCGTTGAGGATATTCTCGGTGATCTTGTACACTTCCTTTTTGAGTTCGTCGGCCTGGTTGAACAGAGCCTCCTTCCGTTCGAGGTTGTCGTTTTCGGCCTCGGCCTGGGCTTCCAGGGAAGCGATCTCGGCTTCCTTGTCGGCCACGGCAGCGCGGATGCGGTCTTTGAACTCCTGTGTCTTGGCGCGAAGCTCGTCGTTGGAGAGCGACTGGAGAACTTCCCCGTAGGAAAGGGCCTTGTTTACCAGGGGCATGATCTGTTTGATGTCCTTGGCGGATTTGTCGCCGAAGAAAAGCTTCATGACGCTTTCTATTACACTCATGGATCTGAAAAAATTATTACGTTGAATATTTGTTCTTTTTCACGATTAACGAAGGCAAAGATACGCGAAAAAAGGCAGATCGGAAATTCTTCCATCCACCTTTTGCACATTCCCTCGCCGCCCCCGGAAATTCTTTTCGCTCACTCCGGCCGATACAATGCCTCGTTGTCCGAAGCGACCCGCCCGCCAAAGCCCCTTCACAAGCCTTTCCGCCATCATTCGGCATGGAAGAAAAAAATATATGGGGAAAAAAGTTGCTTACCCCCACGTCAAACCTTGCAAATCTTTCGGAAAGAAGAAGGCCAATACTCCTCCTGTACGAGTAATATCAATTGTGTATCACTTTTATATGAGGATTTTGTTCCCATATTGCCAATAAACATTTTATTATCTACACATATAATATACACGAATT
>DVLY01000133.1 GCA_018715295.1 Candidatus Merdimorpha stercoravium
TATGGCAAATATCCTGGCTATCGTCGGAAGGCCGAATGTGGGCAAATCGACGCTTTTCAACCGCCTGACCCAGACGCGGCAGGCCATCGTGGACTCCGTTTCGGGTGTAACCCGCGACCGCCACTATGGGAAATGCGACTGGAACGGCCTGGAATTTTCGGTGATCGACACCGGCGGGTATGTCCGCGGGTCGGACGATATCTTCGAGGACGAGATCGCCAAACAAGTGCACCTGGCCATCGACGAAGCATCGGTAATCCTGCTGATGACCGATGCCCAGTCCGGGGTTACGGCCATGGACCAGGAAGTGGCACAGATCCTGCGACGCAGCAAAAAGCACGTCCTGCTGGCCGTAAACAAGGTCGACAGTTCCATCCACGAGCCTTTTACGGCCGATTTCTATTCCCTCGGACTGGGCGCCCCCTACTCCGTTTCGGCCATCAACGGCAGCGGTACGGGCGAGATCCTCGATACGGTGGTGGAATTCTTCCGCCGCGATGAGGCCGAACAGCCTTCCGAGCAGACCGACCCTTCGGAAAAAGCCCTGCCCCGCTTTGCCATCGTCGGAAGACCGAATGTGGGGAAGTCCTCGCTCACCAACGCCCTGCTGGGGGAAGACCGCCACATCGTCACCAACATCGCCGGGACGACCCGCGACGCGGTCGATTCGCTCTACAACCGCTTCGGACACCGTTTTTACCTGGTGGACACGGCCGGACTGCGCAAAAAGAGCAAGGTGGAGGAGGACCTGGAATTCTACTCGGTGATGCGCTCGGTACGGGCCATCGAAAACGCCGACGTATGCCTGCTGGTGATTGACGCCACGCAAGGCTTCGAAGCCCAGGACATGAACATCTTCCACTTGGCCGACTCCAACCGCAAGGGCATCGTCATCCTGGTAAACAAATGGGACCTGGTGGACAAGAGCCACAATACGGCGCGGGATGTCGAAAAGGCGATCCGTGAAAAGATAAGCCCCTTTACCGACGTGCCCATCCTGTTCATCTCCGCTTTGGAGAAACAGCGCATCTTCAAAGCGGTCGAAACGGCTGTCCGCGTGTATGAAAATCGCGCCCGGCGCATCAAGACCAGCGAGCTGAACGAGGTGATGATCCCCATCGTGGAAACGACCCCGCCTCCGGCCACCAAAGGCAAGTACATCCGGATCAAGTTCTGTACCCAGCTGCCTACCGCTTCGCCCAAGTTCGCGTTCTTCGCCAACCTGCCGCAGTACATCAAAGAGCCGTACAAACGCTTTGTCGAGAACAAGTTGAGGGAAAATTTCGACTTTACCGGCGTGCCGCTGGACATCTATTTCCGCAAGAAATAATAACCCGACTCTTTCGGAGGCCGCCTGCGCTGGCGCAAACGAGCAACTTTTTCAAACAAAAAAAACGGATCGAACCTTTCCCGTGAAAGACTTCAGAAAATACGGACTCCTCGCCCTGCTCGCCTTTACGGTGGCGACCTTTTCGCTCCTGGGGGCTGGCCCGGCCCGGCAGTCCCCTCCGCCGGAGCAAAACAACGTCCCCACTACGGAGGGATATACGGACGGAGTGCCGGTGGACGACGGTTCGTGGGGAGCACCGGCGCGTTCGGTATCGGCCCCGAAACAAATGCCCGAGCGTACCCCTTCAAAGGAGCTCCCCCAGCCTGTCCGCCCGGAGAAAAAGGCAGCTCCGGCGCCTTCCGACCGGGACACCTCGGACACCGCCGCGGCTTCCCCGCAAGCGCCTGCGCCCTTTTCCTCGGGAAATACCCGCACGACCCGCATCCGTATCGACAATGCCGACCTGATCAGCAACAACGAGGACCTCGCTCCGGGCGTGCAGAAACTCATCGGCAACGTGCGCTTTCTCCACGGGAATACCCTGATGACCTGCGACAAGGCGGAATACAACCGCTCACAGAACACGTTCTTTGCCACCGGAAATGTGTTTGTCAACGAAGGAGACACCCTGACCCTTCGCAGCGACCAGATGCTCTACACGGGCGACGACCAGCTCATCAAGGCTTTCGGGCATGTCGTGCTTACCCACAAGACCACTACCCTGCGCACCGATACGCTGGACTACGACCGGATGCGCGAACAGGCCTACTACTTCTGCTCGGGGACCATCACCGACGACAAAAACACGCTGGAGAGCCAGATCGGTGTTTACCGCGTGCCGGACGACATGGTCGATTTTTACCTCGACGTGCACGCCTGGGACCCGGAGTACAACATGTATTCCGACACCCTGCACTACCACACCGAGACCAAAATCATCACCGTCGAAGGACCGACCAACATTTACAGCGACAAAAACCGCATCTATACCGAACAGGGGTCCTACGACACCCAAAGCAGGGTAACGGACGGATACCGCAACAACCGTGTCTCGTACGGGCGGCGGATGCTCCGCTCGGACACCCTGCACTACGACCGCCAGAGAGGGTACGCCCGGGCCGTATCCCGGGTAGAAATCCAGGACACCGCCCAGCGCGCCGCCGTGTACGGGGATTTTGCCGAATATTTCGAGGTGCAGGATTCGATCATCTTCCCCCGCCGTCCCAAAGCGGTCCAGGTGTTGGAGCGCGACACCCTTTACTCGCGGGCCGATACGATGATGGTAACCCGCCGCAGTTCGCTGATGGCTTACCTGGCGGCGCGCAACGCTGCAGCCGACTCCTCCGCCGCCCAAAGCGCTTCCTTTGCCGGAGAGCACGCAGTGGATGCGGAAAAAATCTCGGAAATCTTCGGCAATTTTTCCGGGGTGAAACTCCCGGACCGCCCTATCGAAGCACCGGACAGTACGGCAGTGCCCCCTTTCCCGGACAGTCTTTCGGCAGAAGAAACGCCCGATGCCCCGGCAGCCGACACCCTGGCCGGGATGAGTGAAAAACAACGCCGCAGGGCGGAAAAGAAGCGCCTTCG
>DVLY01000134.1 GCA_018715295.1 Candidatus Merdimorpha stercoravium
CGTGCCGCAGCGCTTTTTTTACAGAAGGGGTCTTTACCTTTATTTCCCGTCGGTTCCTTCCGTCCCTTCGCCCCGAAAACGCTCCAGAAGGCGTTTGGCCGCAGTGATGGCGGGCAGCTTCCCGCTTTCGACCTGATGCTGGGTAAAGTCCAGCACCTCGCTCACGGCAGGTGCATGCAGGAAATCGTATTTCAGGTAGTAGTCGATGATCTCGTTCATCCATGCGATGTTCTGTTCCATGCGTTTGGCCTGGAAATAGCCTGTCTTGCGCATCAGTTCGTGATGGCGGACGATGACCTCCCATATCGCGTCCAGGCCGCGCTGCTCCACGGAGGAGCAGGTGAGCACCTCGGGTTCCCAACCGGAATCCTGCGGCGGGAACAGGCGCATCGCATTGGCGTACTCCCGGGCGGCCATTTGGCTCATGGTAACGTTGTCGCCGTCGGCCTTGGTGATCACCAGCGCATCGGCCATCTCCATGATGCCCTTCTTGATGCCCTGGAGTTCGTCGCCCGCTCCGGCCAGCATCAGCAGCAGGAAAAAGTCGGCGATCTCGGCCACCGTCGTTTCGCTCTGCCCCACCCCGACCGTTTCGATCAGGATCACTTCGTAACCGGCCGCTTCGCACAGCAGCATCGTCTCGCGCGTCTTGTTGTTCACCCCGCCCAGAGTAGCCCCGGAAGCCGAGGGACGGATGTAGGCCATCGGGTCGTTGGCCAGGGATTCCATTCGCGTCTTGTCGCCCAGGATAGAGCCTTTGGAACGTTGGGAGGAGGGGTCGATGGTCAGCACGGCCAACTTCTTGCCCATGCCGGTGATCAGCTTTCCGAACGATTCGATAAAGGTCGATTTGCCCACGCCCGGCACGCCGGTGATGCCCACGCGCAGGCTGTTGCCGGTGTGGGGAAGGATGATCTCCAGCACCTTTTCGGCCAGAGCGACATCGGAAGGCAATTTGCTCTCGATCAGCGTAATGGCTCTTGAAAGCATGATGCGGTCTCCCGCGAGGATCGCCTGGGCGTACTCCTGGGGAGAGAAACGTTTTCTCGGTGTGTAGGTTAGAGGCATTTGAGGAAAAACTTTGTTGAAAATTTTAGCGCAAATATCGCGATTTATACACAATAAATACCGAAATTTGCCAGGTAAAAATTTTGGACAAAAACAAAACACCTTAAAAATCAACTTCATAAACTCTTAAATCATGAAAGTAGATCATATCGAACACATCGGTATCGCTGTGAGCAACCTCGAGGAGGCCATCAAGTTTTACGAAGAAGCCCTGGGGCTGAAATGCTACGCCATCGAAGAAGTCGCCGAACAGAAAGTCCGCACCGCCTTCTTCAAAGTAGGCCAGACCAAGATCGAACTGCTGGAATCCACCGCTCCGGACGGCCCGATCGGAAAATTCATCGAAAAGAAAGGCCAGGGCATCCAACACATGGCCTTTGCCGTGAAAGACCTGCCCGCCCAGCTCAAGGACGCCGAAGAGAAAGGCGTTATGCTCATCGACAAAGCTCCGCGCCACGGTGCCGAAGGTCTCAACATCGCATTCCTGCATCCCAAGTCCACTTTCGGCGTGCTGACCGAACTGTGTGAAAACCCCAACGAAGGTTCCTGCGGCTGCAAATCCTGCGACTGCGAATAAAACTCCCGGAGTTTTTACCGACAACCATTCACACAAAAAAAGAAACACAATCCATATTCTGTTATGTCTGAAATCACCGCAAAAATCCGCGAGCTCGTCGAGAAAAGGGACGTAGCTCACCTGGGCGGAGGGGAAAAGCGCATCGCTTCCCAGCACAACAAGAACAAACTGACGGCCCGCGAACGCATCGACCTGCTGCTGGACGAAGGTTCCTTCGAGGAATTCGACATGTTCGTTACGCACCGCACCACCGCCTTCGGCATGGAAAAGGAGAAATACTACGGCGACGGCGTGGTAACCGGTCGCGGCACGATCGACGGCCGCGTGGTGTATGTCGCAGCACAGGACTTCACCGTGTTCGGCGGCAGCCTTTCGGAAACTTTCGCCCTGAAGATCTGCAAGATCATGGATCAGGCCATGCTGGTCGGCGCTCCGGTGATCGCCCTGAACGACTCGGGCGGCGCACGTATCCAGGAAGGCGTTCGTTCGCTGGCCGGCTTTGCCGAAATCTTCCAGCGCAACATCCTGGCTTCCGGTGTCATTCCGCAGATCTCCGGTATCTTCGGCCCCTGCGCCGGCGGTTCGGTATATTCCCCGGCGCTGACGGACTTCATCCTGATGACGGAATCCACCTCGTACATGTTCCTTACGGGCCCGACGGTGGTCAAATCGGTAACGGGCGAAGACATCACCACCGAGAAACTGGGCGGTGCCAGCGTACACGCCACCAAATCGGGTGTAACGCACTTCGTGGCCAAGGATGACAAGGAAGGCATCCTGATGATCCGCAAACTCTTGAGCTACCTGCCGTCCAACAACCTGGAGGAAGCTCCCATCATCTCGTGCAACGACCCGATCGACCGTCTGGAAGATTCGCTCAACGACATCATCCCCGACGACCCGAACAAACCGTACGACATGATGGAGGTCATCAAAGCCATCGTGGACAACGGCGAACTGCTGGAAGTTCACTCCAGCTATGCCAAGAGCATCATCGTGGGCTTTGCGCGCTTCAACGGCCGTCCGGTGGGTATCGTAGCCAACCAGCCGAAGTTCCTGGCCGGCGTGCTGGACATCAACTCTTCGCGCAAGGGCGCCCGTTTCGTGCGCTTCTGCGACGCGTTCAACATTCCGCTGGTCATCCTGGTGGACGTTCCCGGCTTCCTGCCCGGCTCGGGTCAGGAGTACGGCGGGGTAATCGTACACGGAGCCAAACTGCTCTACGCATTCGGTGAAGCCACCGTGCCCAAGGTAACCGTTACCCTGCGCAAGTCCTACGGCGGTGCACACTGCGTGATGAGCCCCAAACAGCTGCGTGGCGACATGAACTACGCATGGCCTTCGGCCGAGATCGCTGTGATGGGCGCCAAGGGAGCTGTGGGTATCCTCAACGGCGGTGAACTCAAAAAGATGGAAGACCCCGAAGCAAAAGCCAAATTCATCCAGGAAAAGGAGGACGAATACACCAAGGAATTCGCCAACCCGTACCAGGCCGCTTCGCTGGGCTACATCGACGACGTGATCATTCCGAAGAACACCCGTTTCCGCGTGATCCGCGCTCTGGAGGCTCTGGCCAACAAGAAACAGTTGAACCCTGCCAAGAAACACGGCAATATTCCTTTGTAAACCATGATGAACATGATGAATTTCCTGCTTTCAGCATCGGCCGAAATGCCGGCCAACGGAGATACTGCGTTCATTATCGGTGTAGGCGGATCGGTTCTGGTCATCCTGATCATGGCCGTCATCGCTGTGATATTCATCCTGCTGTTCCGCTACATGTCCAAGGGACTGCGCATGAAGAAAACGGTCAACAAGGATGCCGCCGATGCTCCCGTTCCTCTGAAAGGCAAACTGCCGGCCAATACGGTAGCCGCCATTTCGGCAGCCATCTATCGGTACATGGAGGACTCGATGGCCGAGGAGAACACCATCATCACCATCGACCGCGCAGCCAAGATCTACTCCCCGTGGAGCTCCAAGATCTACGTAACCAATGCGCGTATCTTCAACTCCAGGCGATGAGCCGTTCACGGATTGTTCCAATCGATAAATCACGCAAACAATGAAATCATACAAATTCAAGATCAACAACAGCGACTTTACGGTGGACATCACCGGCGCTGAAGACAACATCATCGAACTCGAAGTAAACGGCACGCCGTTCAAGGTGGAAATGGAGAAAGCGGTCAAAGCTGCTCCCAAGACGCCCAAGGTGGTCAATGCTTCCGTAGCTCAGAACGCCAAGACGCAGCCGGTAAGCTCCTCGGCCGTATCCAAGGTAGAAGCACCCCTGCCAGGCGTGATCCTCTCGGTCAACGTCAAGGAAGGCGACACGGTAAAATCCGGCGATACGCTGATGGTCATGGAAGCCATGAAGATGGAAAACGCCATCATGGCCGAAGTGGGCGGCGTGGTAAAAGCAGTGAAAGTAAAACCGCAGGACTCCGTACTTCAGGGAGACATCCTGGTAGAAATCGCGTAAGAACATGAGACGTTTTCTGATCGTACTGATCACGCTGGCGACTTTCGGACTGGTATCGGCCCTGGCCGAGGGAACGTTTGTTCCCGAGGCAGCCGCTTCCAGCGGAAACATCCTCTACGAAACGCTGGACGGACTTCAGAACTTCCTGAAATCCACCTCGTTCGCCAACATCGACTACCGAAACCTCATCATGATCGTCATCGGCTTTGCCTACATCATGCTGGCCATCTTCTGGGGCTTCGAACCCCTGCTGCTGGTCCCCATCGGTTTCGGTGTGATCCTGGGCAACATTCCCGGAGCGGAACACATCGGTGTGTACGCTCAGGAAGAAGGCTCGGTGATGTACTACCTGTACCAGGGCGTCAAACTGGGCATTTATCCGCCGCTGGTCTTCCTGGGCATCGGTGCGATGACCGACTTCTCCAATCTGATCGCCAACCCCAAACTGATGCTCTTGGGTGCTGCTGCTCAGATCGGTATCTTCGGGACCTTCGCAGCCGCCATCGCCCTAGGCTTCGATGCCAAGGAAGCCGGCTCGATCGCCATCATCGGCGGTGCGGACGGCCCGACGGCCATCTACGTAACCAGCATCCTCAACCCGGACTACATGGGGGCCATCGCCATCGCTGCCTACTCGTACATGGCCTTGGTTCCGGTGATCCAGCCCCCGTTGATGCGTCTGCTGGTTCCCAAGCACGAGCGCGCCATCCGTATGAAACCGGCCCGTATTGTAACCCAGAAGGAGAAGATCATGTTCCCCATCATCGGCTTTATCCTGTGCGCTTTCGTAGCACCGGATGCCATTCCGCTGCTGGGTACCCTGTTCCTGGGCAACCTGCTGAAGGAGTCGGGCGTAACCAAACGCCTGGCCGACACGGCAGCCAACTCGATGAACAGCATGGTGGTCATCATCCTGGGACTGACCGTGGGAGCTTCCACGCAGGCCTCGGTATTCCTGACCGAAAAATCCCTGAAGATCTTCTTCCTGGGAGTAGTAGCCTTCTCGATCGCTACGGCCGCCGGACTGCTCTTCGCCCGCTTGATGAACCTGTTCCTCAAGAAAGAGAACAAGATCAACCCGCTCATCGGTTCGGCCGGTGTCTCGGCAGTGCCGATGGCTGCCCGCGTATCGGAAATGGAAGGCCTCAAGGTGGACCCCAAAAACCACCTGCTGATGCACGCCATGGCTCCGAACGTAGCCGGTGTGATCGGTTCGGCCATCGCAGCCGGCGTACTGCTGAGCTTCCTGCGATAAGTTTCGGACGGACACTCCCGATCCATAACGCCGCGCTCCCTTTCGGGAGCGCGGCTTTTTTTACCCGCCGGAGAACTTCCCCGCACGTTTTATCATTTCATTAAGAACTCTTCCACAGAGAAATTGCTTACCTTTGGATTAAGTGGGACAAGGCCGGCCCGGCGAGCGCTGCCCGGAAAAGGGGAAAACCGACGGTTTTCCGACGCCCGAATGCCCGCCGCGGCGTATCTTTGCCACCGCATGGAAAAAACCGAACGACGATGAGAGCCGACAAATTCCTTTGGCAGGTACGCCTGTTCAAAACGCGTTCCCTGGCGGCGGAAGCCTGCCGGAAAAACCAGGTACAGGTGGACGGGGCAGCTGTAAAAGCCGCCCGCGAAGTCCATCCGGGCAACAAGGTCCGCCTGCGGCGCAATCAGGTGTTTTTCGAATTCCTGGTACTGGACCTCCCCAAGAGCCGCGTAGGAGCCAAACTGGTCCCGCTGTACCTGAAGAACATCACCCCGCCCGAGGAGATCGAACGGATGGAACGGATGCGCCTCTCCCGAACCGTCTATGTAAATGCCTACCACGAAGGCCGACCGACGAAAAAAGACCGCCGGGACATCGAAGAATTCACCGAAGACTGGATCGACTTTTTCGACGAGGACGATGCGGGCACCCCGGACGATGCAAGCCAAGCGGACGAGTCCGATCGTTTTCCCGCTGCCGCCTCCCAGCGATAAAAATGACATCAACGATGAAAAGGATGAAAAGAATACCCACCGCCCTGTGGATCGCCGCCTGCCTGACCTTCACTCCCCTTTCGGCCCAACAGACCATTGTGGAAGGCTTCGTGCAGGACTCGACCCAACGTGTCCCTTACGCCTCGGTGTACCTGAAAGGCCATCCCGACAAAGGCACCCAGGGGGCGAGCGACGGTTCGTTTACCCTCCGGATAAAGGACACGTTGCTGCCCGATACCCTGGTAATCTCATTCGTGGGATACCACACGCAGTACTACCCGCTCGCCCCTTCGCCCGACACGGTCCGCATCGAGGCGCTGTTGCGGCAAAACATCATCGAGCTGACCGGGCCGGTGGTCTCGGCCAAAGCCAAACGCCGCTACAAAGTACAGGTGGGCGACATCCTGGACCGCATCCGCGCCCGGATGGAGGAAGACTTCGCCCAGATCGAAGCCGTATACCGCGTGCAGACCAATACGTCGTTCTCCTCCTCGGACAAGATCCTGGCCTACCAGGAAAACCTGGTGGATACCTACGACTCGGGGCACCGCCAGAAGGACATGACCCGCCGTCTGAAGACCAAAGTGTATTTCGACCGGCAGGCCTACCAACGGATGCAGCAGGTCGATACCCTGCGCAACCTCGACCCTACGGTCAACATCATCGGACTGACGGTCTCCGAAGGCATGATCCGCAAGATCCTCCGCGAGAAGGACAGCAAATGGGAATACCTGGGCCAGATGAACGACGAGATCGTGGTCACATACTTCGAGATCATTCGCTTTCTGGGGATGTTCCGCCTGGGACAACAGTTCGTCCTGTACGTGGACAGCCAAACGTACAGCCTCCGCCGCGCCGAGGCCATCATGGCCATCTACGTAAACATCCCCTTCGGGAAAAGGCTGCCCGAACAGGCGCTGCCCTACCTCAACATTCTCAACATCAGCGACCGGGAGTTCGACAAGTTCCGCCTGAAGAAAGTCGAAGGCGAATTCCGCATGTCCTCCCGTTTCGTCCGCCGTGGGGGAAGCCTCTACCGGGGCGACAGCTATTCGCAGGGCGAGGCCGTCATCTCCAGCGGGGGAAAGGAGCCCTCGCTGTACATCGGCCTGAAGAGCGACACCAAGATCCTGAACATCACCACCGAAAACATCACCCCCATCACCGAGGAACAGACCCGGGAGAAACCCCAGCTGATCATCGTGGACGACTTGTAAACCCACCCCCTGTTTTCCCGGCGAAAAATATTTCGTAATTCGCAAAGTTGTATTACTTTTGCACCTGTTAAAGAAAAAAAAGAACCTAACATCCGCCTACCGATATGGCAACCTATCAAAGACCCAAAAGCACGAAGACCCAGAAAACGGATGCCGCCGAGAAAATCGTCCACCGCTTGGACAAAGGAGCCGGCCGTTTTGAAACCTTCCTCGAAAAATACAAAAAACAGCTGACCTACGTCGTCCTCATCCTGGTCGTACTGGTATTGGGCGGATACGGTTACCACAACTGGGTGGCCAAACCTTCGCAGGCCGAAGCCACCGAAGAACTCGCCTTTGCCCAGCAAGCCTATGAAATGGATTCGCTGCGCCTGGCTCTGGATGGCACTCCGGCCAACCCCGGACTGGTCAAGATCGCCGACCGCTACTCCTCCACCGATGCCGGCAACGTAGCCAAATACCTGGCCATTCCGCTGCTTCTTTTCAAATCCGACC
>DVLY01000135.1 GCA_018715295.1 Candidatus Merdimorpha stercoravium
GCCATTCGGCTCCGCCCCTCCCGCTTGCACTTCTACTCAAATATGAACGTTATATCTATTTGGCTACCAAAAGATTGCATCCCCTCACCTCGGCGCCGTTCAAGCGACCCAATACCTCGAATCGCCCGTCGGGATGGATCGCCCCCAAGTCTTCGGTAGCGATGAAACAGCACGAATCGATGTTGGCCAGATCCACGATGTTGATCCCTCCGCGGGCCTGGAAGCCCTCCGGCAGGAGGGACAACGGATCGGTCGCATCGCGCAGCATCACGCGCATCCAGGGCGGGGTCGTGTATAGCCCCTCGCCTCGGGAGTAGGCCTGGGACAGGAGTTCGGTCATCCCGTATTCGGAGTGGATGTGCTCCACGCCGAAGCCCTCCCGCAGGATCGCATGGAGTTGTTCCCGCGTCATCTCCTCCCGGCGTCCTTTCATCCCGCCGGTTTCCATCACGATGGCCTCCTCGGGCAGTTGCAAGCGGTATTTCTCCACGAAATCCAGCAGGGCGAACGACACCCCGAGCAGCAGGAAACGCTCGCCCCGGTCGGCCAGCCGGTTGAGTTTGTCGTACAACTCCCGGTGCTGGTAGAGGTAAAAACCACTTTCCGCATGGCCGCTCTGCCGGATAAAACCCTCGGCCATTTCGATGAGCGACGAGCCTTCCCGCTCCAGGTACGAAGGCAGCAGCGCCAGCACCGCCCGTCCCCGGATCGGGCCGTAGTGAAGTTCCCACGAAGCGGTGAAGCTCCTGCGGTAGTTTTCCAGACTCCGTACGTAATGCCGGCTTTGGGTCATTCCGGTCGTGCCGCTGGACAGGAATACCGCCTGAGGCTCGAAGTCCCCGCACGTCACCCGGTGCGTCTTGAAAAACGCGATGGGCAAAAACGGGATGTCTTCCACCCGTTCTACCTCCCCGGCCGAGCGTCCCAATGCCTCGAGATAGCGGCGGTACACCGCATTTTCCCGGCTCTGGTAGCGGAAGGCTTCCAGGGCCATACGTTTCCACCCTTGGCCGTCTTCTGCGGTCAGGGCGACCGCCCGGCGGACAAAATCTTCGGTATCCATCTTTTTTCGTTCTTTCCTCCGGCAAAGGTACAGCGCAAACCGAGTATTTTTGTACTTTTACGCTTCGATAACCATCAAAACCGCATTGAAAAAAATGAACCTGAAAAAGATTTTCGTTTTTTCCGCCCTCGCCCTGACGCTCCTCTCGTGCGACCGCTACAAAGACCTCCCGGACGGCATCTACGCCTCCATCCAACCCGAAAAAGGCAAGGAAATCCTCGTGCGCCTTTACTACAAGGAAGTCCCGATGACCACCGGCAATTTCGTCGCACTGGCCGAAGGCACCATGCAGGGCCAAATCGATCCCGCCTACAAAGGCAAACGCTTTTACGATTCGCTCACCTTCCACCGGGTGGAGCCCGGCTTTGTCATCCAGAGCGGCGACCCCACCGGCACCGGAGCCGGTGATCCCGGGTATTTCTTCCCGGTAGAACCGGTCGATACCATCAAACACGCCCCCGGTGTCATCGCCATGGCCAATGCCAACCCCACCACCAACGGCTCGCAGTTCTACATCACGATGGGTGAAACGCCCCATCTGGACGGAGGCCGCTTTACCGTGTTCGGCCGCATGGTACGCCCTGAGGAAGACATGGAGCGGGTAGAAGCCATCCGCCAGGGCGATCGCATCAAACGGGTGGAGATCATCCGCAAGGGTGCCGAAGCCCAGCAGTGGGACGCTTATAAAGCCTTCGAAGAAAACCTTCCCAAGGTGCAGGCCGCTTACCAGGCGCGTGTGCAGGAAGCCCTCGACGCCTTTTTCAAGGATGCCCAGGTAACCAAGAGCGGGCTGAAGATCGTTACGGTCGAAAAAGGCCAGGGACGTCCCTATCGGAAAGGCCAGACCGCCCGGGTGGACTACATCGGCAAGTTCGAGGACGGCACCATGTTCGACTCTTCCAGCTTCCAGGGCGAACCCCTGCAGTTTGTCGTCGGCTCGGGTCGGGTGATCAAAGGCATGGACGAAGCCGTTTCGCTCCTGCCTGCCGGCAGCAAGGCCGTGGTATGGATCCCTTCCGAACTGGCCTATGGCGACCGCGACATGGGACGGATCAAACCCAATACCAACCTCGTCTTCGAACTCCACGTCCTCGAACCTGAAAAATAACCAAAGATACCTCGTTCAACGATGGCACAAGAAAAACTACCCGAAGGGATCTACGCCCGCCTGACTACCACCAAAGGAGAGATACTCCTCCGTCTGGAGTACGAGAAAACCCCGGTAACGGTGGCCAACTTCATCGGTCTGGCCGAAGGCACGATCCCCAATACGCACAAGAAAGCCGGTGAACCGTATTACGACGGTCTGACCTTTCACCGGGTCATCAGCGATTTCATGATCCAGGGTGGCGACCCCACCGGCACGGGAGCCGGAGGCCCCGGTTACCGCTTTGCCGACGAATTCGACGACAGCCTGCGGCACGACGGTCCCGGAGTGCTCTCGATGGCCAATGCCGGTCCCGGCACCAACGGATCGCAGTTCTTCATCACCCACGTAGCTACCCCCTGGCTGGACGATCATCACACGGTATTCGGCCGGGTTGTTCGCGGACAGGAAGTGGTGGATGCCATCGCCCAGGGCGATAAGATGGAACGGGTGGAGATCCTGCGCGAAGGAGACAAAGCGCACCGCTTCGACGCCCCGGCTGTTTTTGCCCGCGCCGAGGAGCTGGCCCGCGAACGCGCCCGGGAACTGATGAAAAAGATGGACGCCCAACTGGACAAACTGGCCGAAGGCTTTGAGAAAACGCCCAGCGGTTTGCGCATCCGGGTCGATCGTCCCGGCAGCGGCGAAACGATCAAGGCCGGGCAGATCGCCACGGTACACTACACCGGGATGTTCCCCGATGGGCGGGTGTTCGACTCGTCCGTGCGTCGCGGCCAGCCCTTCGACCTTCCGGTAGGAGCCGGTCGTGTCATTGCCGGCTGGGACGAAGCACTCCAGCTCATGTCCAAGGGAGAAAAGGCCACCATCGTGCTGCCTCCCCACTTGGCTTACGGCAGTGCCGGAGCAGGCGGCGTGATCCCGCCGAACGCCATCCTGAAATTCGAGATCGAAGTCCTCGATGTGAAATAATCCACGAGTGCGTGCGGGGCGGAAACCGCCCCGCACGCTTTTATTTTTTCCTTCCCGTTTAACTTTTTTTTTGCGCAAAAGGGGAAAACCGCCCGAAAAGAGCCGGGAAGAGCAGGGGAGGGGAGCCCGTTTCCCGTCCCGTCGAAAAACCGAAAACGACGAAAAAACGACAACTAAAAAACTTGATGAACATGAAAATCGAACGATGGTTTCTTTTCGCTTTGCTGTGGGTGGGAAGCCTGCTGACCTCCTTCGCCCAGCCCGCCAAGCAGTATGTAACGGTCACCGCCTCGCCGGATCACGCCGATTGGGTATATCGGGTGGGCGAGCAGGCGCAGTTTACCCTCTATGCCCTCAAGGACAATGAAATGTTGCCCGGTGTGGTGATCGACTACCAGTACGGTCCCGAAAAACTCGCCCCCGTATTCAAAGGCCAGGTAACCACCGACCGCAACGGCCAGGCCAAGATCAAAGTCCCCGGAGCGAAGGCCCCCGGATTTATCACCGTCCGCGTTTCGACCCAGTACGAAGGAACCACCTACTCGGGATACACCACCATCGGTTTCGAGCCCGAAAAGATCCTTCCCACCACGACCCTTCCGGACGATTTCACCGAATTCTGGGAGGACGCCAAAGCCCAGGCCGCCAAAGTGCCGATGGAGGTAAAGATACGCCGCGACGATAACCAGAGCACCGATTGGGCCGACGTGTACTACGTGCGCATCCAGAGCTACCGCAAGGGCAATTACGTGTATGGCGTGCTCACCGTACCGAAGGGCGAAGGGCCGTTCCCGGGCGTGTTGCGTCTGCCGGGAGCCGCCGTACGTGCCTTCTCGGGGCCGAACAGCCTGGCCGCCGAGGGAATGGTCGTACTGGAGATCGGTATCCACGGCATCCCGGTGGATCAGGATCGGGAGATCTATTCGGCCCTTCAGAGCGGGTCGCTGGCCGGTTATGCCGCCATGGGGCTCGAAAGCCGCAATACGTTCTACTACAAGCGCGTGTACATGGGCTGCCTGCGGGCGATCGACTACCTGTGCTCGCTCGACAGCGTGGACGAGAACCGAATCGCCGTTTACGGCGGCAGCCAGGGCGGTATGCTGTCCATCGTTACCGCTGCGCTGGATTCCCGGGTGAAGTACATGGTGTGCCAGTTCCCCGCTTTCTGCGACGTAACGGGGTATTACAACGGCCGCGCCGGCGGTTGGCCGCACCTGTTCATCAACCCGAGCGAAACGGCGATCCAGGAAAAGATCAACACCTCGAAATACTTCGATACGGTCAATTTCGCCCGCTTCGTCCGCATCCCCGGTTTCTACACCTGGGGATTCAACGACCTGACATGTTGCCCCACTTCGACCTTTTCGGCCTACAACGTGATCGACGCTCCGAAAGAGCTCCGTTTGGCGCTCGATGCCGGGCACTGGACCTATCCCTGGCAAGTACGTGCCGGGATCGACTGGCTGAAGGAAAAGTTCGGCATCGCCGAGGGTGAGGGAGAATAAAGCGCATCCCATCCTTGTCGTGCAAGCGGGCGGGGGCGGAGCCATTCGGCTCCGCCCCCCGCTCGCTTGCACGACAAGGCTAATGGCCCGCCGCCGCCTCGCGCAGCAGCCGCATCCGGTCGACCTTTCCCGTGGAGGTCCGGGGGAAAAGCGGCACGAATACCACCTGACGCGGCCGATGATAAGGATCGAACGCCTCGCGCATCCGCACCTCCAGATCGGGAAAATCCGCCGCGCACCCCTCGACAAAGAGCACCTGCCGCTCGCCCAACCTCTCGTCGGGCACCCCGCCCACGAGGAACCTCCCCGCCGGAAGCATCCCCGCCAGGACCTCTTCGGTATCCTCGGGGAAAATCTTGATCCCCCCGGAATTGATCACCGTATCGGCCCGTCCCCGCCACAGGAAATGCCGCTGGTCGAGCAGCGCCGCCCGATCGCGGGTTACCACCCGTTCCCCCGCCACCGCCGGCGCATCGATCACCAGGCAGCCTTCCTCCGAAAGGGAAAAGCGCACCCCATCGAGTGCCGTGTAAGCCTTCTCCCCCGAAGGGTACAGTTCCCGCACCGCCACATGGGTTACCGTCTCGGTCATCGCGTAGGACTGGTAGATCGCCGTCCCGGGCAGGCCGAATTCGGCCAACCGGCCCAGAAAAGCCTCCGACACCGCGCCGCCCCCCACCAGCACCTTCCGGATGCGGGACAGCGCCTCCACACTCTCATAGAGTTGCAAGGGCACCAGCGCCGCAAAGTCGAACCGCCCCTCCACCTGCTCCAAAGGCCGGGAAGACGATACCACCGCCCGCAAATCCCACCCCGCAGTCAAGGCCCGCACCAGCATCATCCGCCCGGCGATATAAGCAATGGGCAAACACAGCAGCGCGCGCGTATCCTCCCCCAAGCCGAAACGCCGGCATGTCATCCGTGCGCTGGCCACCATGCGGCTTTTTTCGATCTCCATCGTCTTGGGCACCCCCGTCGAACCCGAAGTCTGGCAGCGGATCGTCCGCCCGGTGTCGAGGCACCGGTACAGGAAGTCGGTCATCTCCCTCGCGTAGGCCGCCGAAGCCTCCCCGCCGGGGAGGGTTTTCTCCAACTCTTGGCAGAATACCGCCGGATCGTCGCCCGGACGAAGGCCGTTGAGACGGAAACGGGGATGGATTTTCATGTCGGACATCTTGAACGGGAATGAAAAAAAATGATCGGTTATTCGTTTTGAGCCACCGCCGCCAGGAGTTTTTCCTCGGGCAGGATCACGTGTTTGTCCGCAAGGGCCACCAATCCGCTCTTGCGGAAGTCGCTCAGGCAGCGGATCGTGCTTTCGATCGTAACCCCCGCCAACTCGGCCAGGTCCTTGCGGTAGATCGGCCCCGCGATGGTGTGCCCGTCGGCCTGGTAACCGTAGTACCGGGCCATCGCCAGCAGGCTTTCGGCAATCCGCGCCCGGACGGACTTGTACGAGAGGGAATACATCCGGTACTGGGCGTTTTCGATCTCGCGGGCGAGCATCGAGAGGATGCGCCGTGCCAGGGTGTTGTTGGAGCGCAGCAGGGAGAAAAAACAACTCTTGGGGATCACGCACACCTCGGTCGGCGTCATGGCCGTCGCCGTGGTCGGGCTGATGTTCTCGGTGAGCACCGATTGGTAGCCGATCAAGTCCCTCGCCCCCGAGAGCCGCACGATGTGTTCCTTGCCCGCCCGTCCCGGGATGGACACCTTGACCGTCCCCCGTCGGATCAGGTACACGTTTTGCAGAATATCCCCTTGGGTAAAGATGACCGCCTTGCGCATGAAATGCTGCCCGCTGGCGCATTTGTCCAGCAGCTGACGTTCGGATGCCGTCAGGTGTTTCAGCACCGTAGTATCCGGAAATCCGCATTCGGCGCACCGGCCGATGCATTCCAAGGGAGGAAGATCGCTTTGGGGCATGGCTTGAGGGAATGGTTTCTATGACAAAGGTCATGTTTTTTCTCTTCCCGCGCAAGCCCTTTCGCCTCCCCGTATAAAAAACGCCCGGGGTAGGGGCGTCGAACGTTCTTGTCGTGGCGGAAAGCCATAGCAGGCATCCCGGCGAGGCTTTATTGGCGCAGGATCGTTACCCGGCAGTCGTCCGTGAGTTTGATCACCGAGGATGCCTGGGCCTTCCGGTGGTCGTCGCGGCGGTAGTCCACCGTGTAGTCCGCTCCGGCGAGGATCTCGGGAGAGATTTCGTCGAAGCATTGCGGCGAAGGCTCGCCGCTGATGTTGGCCGAAGTGGAGACCAACGGGCGGCGGATCAGTTCGATCAGACGGCGGCAAAACGGGTCGGAAGTTACCCGGATGCCCAGGCTGCCGTCTTCGGCCAGTACGTTGGATGCCACTCCCACCGGATGGTCGTAGATGATGGTAACCGGCCGCTGGGAATACCGGAGGATGTCCCAGGCCGGATCGGGGACATGGCGCACGGTGCGCAGCAGCCCGTCTTCGGAGCCTACCAGCACGATGAGGCTTTTGCTCTCGGCGCGTTTCTTCAGGGCAAAGACACGCTCTACCGCCTGCGGGTTGGTCGCGTCGCAGCCGATGCCCCAGATGGTATCGGTCGGGTAGACGATCACCCCGCCGCGCAGCACGGCGTCGGCCGCCCGGCGCGCCTGCTGTTCGATCGTATCGGGAGAAGGGTTCATTTCCATTTCTTGAACAGCGAATTGATCTTCAGCCGGATCACCCCGAAAGCCGCTTCGAAGAAGATGCTTCCGCTCATTTTCGAAGTGCCGGCCGTGCGGTCGGTAAAGACGATGGGAAGCTCCGTAATGTGGAACCCGTATTTCCACGCGCGGAATTTCATCTCGATCTGGAAAGCGTACCCGACGAACCGGACCTCGTCCAACCCGATGCGGCGCAGCACCTCGGCGCGGTAGCAGACGAAGCCCGCCGTAGCGTCGTTGATGCGCATACCGGTGATCAGCCGGACGTATTTCGAGGCGAAGTACGACATCAGCACCCGGCGCATCGGCCAGTTGATCACGTTTACCCCGCACACATACCGCGAACCCACCGCCACGTCCGCCCCCTCGTCCTGGCAGGCGGAGTACAAGCGGGGCAGGTCGGCCGGGTTGTGCGAAAAGTCGGCATCCATCTCGATCACGTAGGGGTAGTCCCGCTCCAAAGCCCATTGGAAACCGGCGATGTAGGCGCGCCCCAGCCCGTTTTTCTCGCTACGCGAAAGCAGGTGCAGGCGTTCGGGAAACTCGCGTTGCAGCGTGCGAACGACCTCGGCCGTACCGTCCGGGGAGTTGTCGTCCACGATCAGTACGTCGAATTGCGGCGCGGGGAGGTTCATCACAGCCAGGATGATATTCTCGACGTTTTCTATCTCGTTGTAGGTAGGGATGATCACCAAGGGTCTGTCCATATCGGGATATGTATTTTTTGTCGGGGCAAAGATAGTGAAAGCCGAGCGCAGCGGAAAGATGAAAACGAAGTTTTCGATCTTAACGTTGCCGAGGCGCATCCTATCTTATGAAAAGATAGGGAAAGCCGCACGTTGGACGCAGAGGGGAAAACGAAGTTTTTCCCCGCGGGCTGGCCGAGACGCCTCCTGTCTTGTCCCAAAAAACAACACAAACCCCGTCTCCCACGGGAAAAATAAACATCGCCCCGTTTTTCCATTCAGGGAATAATACCGACCTTTACCCACGCCGAAAACCGAGAAAATACCTCCATGAATATCCCTTTTTACAAATACCAAGGAGCCGGGAACGATTTTGTGATGATCGACGCGCGGACAACGCCTTTCGCCCCCCGTCAGGAACTCGTGGAGCGGATGTGCCATCGCCGCTACGGCATCGGCGCGGACGGGCTTATCGTTTTGGCCGGGGATGCCGACCCCGAGGTAGATTTTTCGATGGACTACTTCAACAGCGATGGACGGCGCAGCACCATGTGCGGCAACGGAGGCCGCTGCATTGCCGCCCTGGCGCGCGATCTGGGCATCGGCACGGAACAGGGTGTGCGTTTCCGTGCACCGGACGGCTTGCATCGGGCGTTTTTCGAAGGAGGCCTCGTCCGCCTGGGCATGAACGACGTTCCCACCGTGCAACTTTTGGAAAAGGAAAGCCTTCCCTGTGGGGATATCCGCCCCCGCTGGGCGTGCTTTCTGGATACCGGCTCGCCGCATTGCGTGGTAGGTCTGGACGACGGCCTCGAAGCGATCGACCTCGTGCACTGGGGACGAGCCCTCCGCTACGGAGCCATGTTCGCCCACCGGGGAGGAACCAATGTCGATTTCGTGCAGGTCTCGGCCGAGGGGGTCGTACAACTGCGCACCTACGAGCGGGGAGTGGAGGACGAAACGCTCGCCTGCGGCACGGGAGCCGTAGCCTCGGCCATCGCCGTACACCGGATGGGGGAGACCACCGGCGGAAGCGTGCCGGTCAAGGCACTGGGGGGCGACCTGACGGTCGATTTCCATGCCGCCCCGCAGGGAAGTTACACCCAGGTGTGGCTCACCGGAGGAGCCCAGCGGGTATTTTCAGGAATATTCTATATGCCGCAATAAAAGATGGAGATAAAGTTGCACAGCCGGGATTTGGTCCTGCGCGCCCTCGAACCGGACGACTTGCCGTACTTCATGCGGGTGGAGAACGACCCGCAGCTTTGGAGCGTGTGCGATACCCGGATCCCGTTTTCCCGCTTTACGCTCGAAAGGGTGTTGGAAGCCCGGATTCCCGATTTTTTTGCCGACCGCCAGCTGCGCCTGGTCGTCTGCCTGCGCGAAGGCGGCGAATCGGTCGGCTTTGTCGATCTGTTCGATTTTTCCCCGCTCCACCGTCGGGCCGGCATCGGGGTAGTCATCTATCCGGCCGACCATCGGGGCAAAGGCTATGCCGACCAAGCGATGGAACTGGCTCTGGAGTACGCCTTCAGCGCCTTCAACCTGCATCAGGTGTGGGCCGAAGTCCCTTGCTCCAACGAACCCTCCAAAGCCCTGTTCGACCGCCTGGGCTTTACCCTGAGCGGCATCTTCCACCAGTGGCTGCTCTGTGCCGGGCAGTACACCGATGTAAACGTGTACCAGCTCACCGCCGAGGATTTCCTCTCCCGCCGGGAACAGGACCAACCGTAAGACCTCCCTTTCGGGAGGAGTGCATCCCGTAGCAAAGAGGAACCCCCTCCCTCGTCCCATCCCGAGAACCCCTCGAAGCGAAGGACAGGGGAGGACACCAAGACGAAAGACCAGGAAACAGAATGAACCCCCGGCGGCGAGCGCTGCCGGAACCAAAAACGATGAAACGATGACCCGTACCCCCTCACCGAGAAAAAGAAAACGCACCGTCAAGGTGCTTTTGGCCGTAGTCGCGCTGGCTGCCGTGGGCACCGCCGCCGGGATGTGGCGCGCCGTCTTCGGGCCCAGTTTGCAGGCTCCGGAGGAAGGACTGGCCGTGTACGTTCCTACCGGGACTACGCCCCAGGAGTTGGTGGAACTGTTGCGCCCGCACCTGCGCCATACCTTTCTCCTGGAGACGATGACGGACTACGCTTCCCGCCGCCGCGGCGAGGTGCATCCGGGAAAGTTCGTCCTGCCGCAGGGCTTGAGTACCTACCGGACGGTCAAGACCTTCTTTACCGAACACGGTGTGGAGGTGAACGTGCGCTTCAACGCCACCGACCGCCTCGAAAAGATCGCCGGCGCCGTCGCCCGGCAGATCGAAGCCGATTCGGTCGCGCTCATGGCCGTCTTTCGCGACCCGGCCCGCCTCGACAGCCTCGGACTCGATACGCTGACGGTGAGCAGCCTCTTTATCCCCAACACCTACCGTTTTTACTGGAACACGTCCGCCGAGGAGTTCTTCGAGCGGATGTGCCGCGAGTACGACCGTTTCTGGAACGCCTCCCGCCGGGAGAAAGCCGAAGCCATCGGCATGAGCCCGCTCGAAGTAACGACCCTGGCCTCCATCGTTCAGGCTGAAACGGCCAAAGTGGACGAGCGCCCCGTGGTGGCCGGGCTGTACATGAACCGTTTGGACAAAGGCATCCGCCTGCAGAGCGACCCGACGGTGATCTTTGCCATGCGTCTGGCCGGGCGTCAGGATACCATCCGCCGGGTGTACCTCTCGGACCTGAAGATCGATTCGCCGTACAATACCTACAGGCACAAAGGCTTGCCTCCCTCGCCCATCAACATTCCCGACATATCGTCCATCGACGCCGTATTGGACTACACCCGCCACAACTACATCTACATGTGCGCTTCGGTGGAGCGTTTCGGCTACCATGAATTCGCTGCCGGCAGCGCCCAGCACAACCGCAACCGGAGGGCGTACATCCGCTGGTTGAACGAGAAAAATATAAAATGAGAGATTCACATCCGCTCGGTTAAAAAAATAACAAACATCCGGATGTTTTGTGGTAGATGTAATGTTTTTGCAACGTATATTTGCACCTTGTAACAATATCGGAAAAAACACAAATTTACCGAAAAGAATATGAAAGTAGCAGTCGTGGGAGCCACGGGTTTGGTCGGCTCCAAAATGCTCCAGGTACTCTCGGAGCGCAATTTTCCCTTGACAGAACTCTTGCCGGTGGCTTCCGAGAAGTCCGTAGGCAAGGAAATCACATACAAAGGCCGTACGTACAAGGTGATGGGCATGGCCGACGCCGTAGCCGCCCGTCCCGACATCGCCATCTTCTCGGCCGGAGGAGGCACCTCGCTCGAGTGGGCTCCCAAATTTGCCGAGGTAGGCACCACGGTGGTGGACAACTCTTCCGCCTGGCGGATGGACCCGACCAAAAAACTGGTCGTTCCGGAGATCAACGCCGACGTGCTCACCCGTGAGGACAAGATCATCGCCAACCCGAACTGTTCGACCATCCAGATGGTGCTCGCTTTGGCGCCCCTGCAGCGCCGCTACGGGATACGCCGGGTGGTGGTAACGACTTTCCAGTCGGTAACCGGCACGGGAAAACGGGCGGTGGACCAGTTGTTCGGCGAGCGCGAAGGCAAGCCGGTGGACCGCGTCTATCCGCACCCCATCGACCTGAACATCCTCCCGCACATCGACTCGTTCCTCGATACCGGATACACGAAGGAAGAGATGAAGATGGTCAATGAGACGTGCAAGATCCTGCGCGACGACTCGATCCGGGTAACGGCTACCACGGTGCGTGTACCGACCATTGGCGGGCACTCCGAATCGGTGAATGTGGAACTGGCCGAGGATTTCACCCTCGAGGAAGTGCGCCGTCTCCTTTCGGAAACTCCGGGGGTGGTGGTACAGGACGATCCGCAGAACAACGTGTACCCGATGCCTTTGAACGCCCACGAAAAGGACGAGGTGTTCGTAGGGCGTCTGCGCCGCGACTTTACCCAACCCAATACGCTCAACATGTGGGTGGTAGCGGACAACCTGCGCAAAGGCGCCGCCACCAATGCGGTTCAGATCGCCGAGTATCTGGTGCAGCACGGTTTGGTATAGCAGTTCCTTGCTGCTGGGGTTCCGCAGGGGTCTGCGCGGGCAAGCGAAAGGCCGGAGGCAAAGCCTCCGGCCTTTCGCTTGCCCGCCAGCCTTGCCGCGTCTATCAATACGCCTTGGCAAAGATCACGCGGCCTTTGGACGGAGCGCCGGTGAGGATGTCCTTCCCCTCCTCGGGCACGAAGTCCATCGGGATGCACCGGATCGTGGCCTTGGTGAGCTCCTTGATCTTTTCCTCGGTCTGGGCCGTACCGTCCCAGTGCGCCAAGGCAAACCCGCCGCGATTTTCGATCACATCGACGAATTCGTCCCAGGTATCGACCCGGTACGTGCGCTCGTCCCGCATCTTGGCGGCGCGGTCGAACAGGTTCTTTTGAATGTCGGCCAAGAGTGCTTTGATGGCCTCCACGATGCCGTCCATCGGCAGGAATTCCTTGGTCATCGTATCGCGGCGCGCTACTTCGAACTGGCCTTTTTCGAGGTCTTTCGGCCCGAGAACCATGCGCACGGGAACTCCCTTGAGTTCGTATTCGTGGAACTTCCAACCGGGCTTCTGGCTGTCGTCGTCGTCCACCTTGACACTGAGACCTGCCGCGCGCAGCTGGGCAGCCGTAGCGTGCAGTTTTTCCCGCAGTACGGCATACTCCTGGTCGTTCTTGTAGATGGGCATCATCACTACCTCGATGGGAGCGAGGGCGGGAGGCAGCACCAGTCCGCTGTCGTCCGAGTGGGTCATGATCAGCGCGCCCATCAGACGGGTGGATACGCCCCACGACGTAGCCCAGACGTAACTCATATTGTTGTCCTGGTCCGAATACTTCACATCGAAAGCCTTGGCGAAGTTCTGCCCCAGGAAGTGCGAAGTCCCGGCCTGAAGGGCCTTCCCGTCCTGCATCATCGCTTCGATGCAATACGTGTCTTCCGCGCCTGCAAAGCGTTCGGTGGGGGTTTTATATCCTTTGATCACCGGGACGGCCATGACATTCTCGGCGAAATCGGCATACACGTCCAGCATCTTCCGGGCTTCCTCGATGGCTTCTTCCTTGGTGGCATGGGCGGTGTGGCCTTCCTGCCAGAGGAACTCGGCCGTGCGCAGGAACAGGCGCGTACGCATCTCCCACCGCACTACATTGGCCCACTGGTTGACCAGGATGGGCAGGTCGCGGTAGGACTGGATCCACCGGCGGTAGGTATCCCAGATGATGGTTTCGGAGGTTGGGCGGACGATGAGTTCCTCCTCGAGCCGCGCTTCGGGGTCGACCACGATGCCGCTGCCGTCCTCGGCATTCTTGAGGCGGTAGTGGGTAACCACGGCGCACTCCTTGGCGAAACCGTCCACGTGGTGTGCTTCCTTGGAGAAGTAGGACTTGGGGATAAAGATCGGGAAATAGGCATTCTGGTGGCCGGTTTCCTTGAAACGGCGATCGAGGTAGTCGTGCATCTTTTCCCAGATGGCGTATCCGTAAGGCTTGATCACCATACAGCCGCGCACGCCCGACTGTTCGGCCAAGTCGGCGCGCACCACCAGTTCGTTGTACCAACGCGAATAATCTTCTGCGCGGGGAGTCAGTTTTTTGCTCATGATTTTCAGAACGTTCCGTTGTTTTCAGCCGCAAAGACGCTTTTCACAGACATTAACGGCCTTTTCACATTTATTTATTTTTATTTTCCGGGAAAAAATCCCTACTTTTGGAATGATAGCTGCAAAATTACTTATTTATCACCTAAAAAGGCAAAAAAAATATGAGAAGGATTCTACGATACACCTCAATGGCTGTCGTATTGGCCGTCTTGAGCAGCTCGATCCAGGGATGCTACACCTACATCCCGGCTATGAGCCGGGAATCGGACGGCATATACTACACCGCTTCCAAGGACGCCGACCGCGCCGACCGTGCCCGGTACTACGCCCAACAGGATGCCTATTACGACGACGGATATTACTACGACGACGAATACTATGACGATGACAACGAGCCGTATTACATGACTCCCGTCGAACAGGCATACTGGAGCACCATGCCGGCCAAATACAGGGAAGGCGGCGAGGTGAAGATCCTCAACACGTACTACGTGGACTACGACCCTACGATCCCGAAAGTAAGCCTCGCCCTGGGATACGGGTTCGGCGCATACAGCCCTTGGTGGGGTTTCAACATCATCCTGGGCAACCCTGCTTATTTCTACGAACCGTACTGGATGTGGCCGTACAACTACTATGCCTACACCTATCCCTGGGGTAGCTGGTGGGGATACGACCCGTGGGCCTGGTACGGTCCGCTGTACCGCCCCGGTCCATGGGGTTGGGGTTGGAGCTGGGGGCACCCGTATTGGCACGATCCCTGGTGGTGGCACCACGGATACCTGCCCAACCGTCCCGGTGGCGGAAGGCCTATCCCGCCGGCCGACCGACCGCCGCGCCGCTACTCGGGCGATACCTCTCCCAGCTATGACCGGCGACCGGGTACGGGACTGGAAAGACCCGGCGGAACTTCCGGAGGCATCCGCAACCCCTCGGACGGAAACCGTCCCTCGCAGGGCATCTCTACCAGCGTCGAAGGCTACAAACGCCGCTCCTCCGGCAGCAGCGGGTCGTCCATCCGCGTGCCGGGACAGAGTTCCCCGTCGGGCAGCCGGGGCGAATCGTCCTCCTCGTCCATCCGCAACGGACAGCGTTCGGGATATCAGAACATCCGGGGGGGAAGTTCGTCTTCCTCGTCCAGCCGGTCGAGTTCGGGAAGCTCTTCGCGCAGTTACAGCCGGCCTTCCGCCTCCTCCAGCCGCAGCGAGAGTTCGCCCTGGCATTACGAGAGCCCTACGTCCTCACGCGAATACAACTCGCCGTCTTCTTCGAGGAGTTACGACATGCCCTCCTCTTCGCGCAGCTACTCTTCCCCCTCTTCGTCGGGAGCAGGAAGCGGAAGCTCCTCGCGAGGGACCTCGTCGAGCGGATTCAGCCGGCGGTAAACATCACCTGAAGAAAGACCCATCAAAAAAGCTATGCAAAAGATATCACGACTTTTCAGCAAGATTACACTCGGTTTGGCGGCCCTGCTCCTGGGAGGTTCCCTGGCGGGGCAAAGCATGAACGATATTTACAACCTCCAACGTTCCTCCATCCTCTACGGAACACCCCGTTTCATGGGCATGGGAGGGGCTTTCGGAGCGCTGGGCGGCGAGTTGTCCTCCACCCAGATCAACCCGGCGGGAGGTGCCGTGGCAATCAAAAGCGAGGTGAGCATTACCTTCGGGCCGGAATGGTACGACAACTCGACCACCTTTTACGGAAGCAAAGCGACTGCGAGCCCCGATTCCAAGTTTTCCCTGTTCCAAGGGGGAGCCAACTTCGTGTTCGTCAATGACAACCCGTATTCCTCCATCGCAGGATTCAACGTGGGGATCAACTACAGCCGCCGCCACAACTTCAACAACGAATTCAGCGTCGAAGGGCGCAACCGCACCATCACCGACTGGCTCGAAGGCATACCGATCGGCTCCTCGCTGGTGGAGAGCTTTTTCCGCAATGCCATCGACGGGGTCAATGGCACGGTAACCTCCCTGGCAACGGACCTGGGGGTGCTGGAGGTCGTAGGCAACGACATCTTCCCCTCGGCCGACTACCTGAACATCGACCAGATCGCCCGGATCGCCACTTCGGGATATTCGGCGGTAGCGACTTTCTCGGCCGGCATGAACCTGAACAACCGCGTGTACCTGGGCATCGGGTTCGACTACTATTCGCTGGAGTTGGACAACAACAACATCCAGATGGACGAATACGGCTATACGCCCAACGATTCCTATCTCTTCGGAGGGCTTTCCAACCTGTATTACGACCGGTTCTCGGGACAGACCGGTTGGGGTAGCTCCGTTACGCTGGGGATCATCGGCCGGGTAACCGATGCGTTCCGGTTGGGATTCTCGTGGAAATCGCCGACCCGTTTCTACATCGACGAAAGTTACAGCTATGCGATGGGGGCCAAGTTTTTCGACGGAACGCTCAACGAGGGTTCGGAAAACCCGACTTACTACTATCCCAACTCGTACAGTTTCAAAACGCCCTCGGAGTGGACTTTCAGTGCAGCTTACGTACTGGGGCAATACGGGATGGTCAGTGTGGACTACATGCTGAAGGACTTTTCCAAGATGCGTTTCAAGAGCAGCGGTTTCGAGGCGGAGAACCAGATCATCGCCGACCAGATGCAGATCGCGCATACGGTCCGCGTGGGTGCCGAGGTGCGCTTGTTCCCGGTGAGCCTGCGCGTGGGATTCAACTACAGTTCCTCGCCGTACAAGGACCTCGTGGTGCAGCGCGTGAGCCAAGCCGTGGCCGGACAGTACATCTACCCCACCCTCGCGCAAGGTACGGGGGATACGATGGGCTTCTCGGCCGGTGCGGGATACTCCATCGGCAATTTCCTGACCATAGACCTGACCTATGTGAACAATTCGTACAAGACCTACACCTATCTGTACGAGCCGCAACTCACCGACCCGATAGAAAACGACATCACGGAGCAATACGTGGCCATCGGCGCTACCTTGCGTTTCTGATGCCCCGGGGTGCCCGTGATAGGGTGCGTGGGACAAAAAAAGCCCGCAGGCCTTTCGGCCTGCGGGCTTTTTTTGTCCGACGCGACGCCTTATCGGGAAGCCGACACTGTGCGATCCTTCCAACACAAGGACATCAGCAGGTAGATGAGGATCACGATGGGAAACGCACGAAATCCACACGTAAGGATCAAGCCGGCCGCCAGGGCGATGAGCACCCAGCGTTTTTCATTGCCCTGCCATCTGAAAGTCTTGAACTTCAAAGCAAAGAGCGGTATCTCACTCACCAGCAGCCCCGAGAGGACCACCGTCAGGCCCAGCAGCACCCAGTAGCACGAAAGCAGCTCGCCGGCCCAGCCCCACCGGGCGACAAAAGGCAGGAAAACCACCACCAGTCCGCAGGCCGGGGTAGGAAGACCGATGAACGATTCGCTCTGGCGGGTGTCGAGGTTGAATTTGGCCAGACGAAGTGCCGAGAAAAGGACGATGAGCACCGCCGGGGCCGAAGCCAACTGCAGGGGCGATACGGGCACGACGGCCGAGAGCGGTTCGGCGGAAAAGTTCCCGGCGAGGGCTTCCTGCATCAGTTTGTACATCACCGTAGCGGGCAACAGCCCCGAGGTGATGCAATCGGCCAGCGAATCCAGTTCCCGGCCTATCTCGCTTTTGACATGGAGCATCCGGGCGGCGAATCCGTCGAAAAAGTCGAAAGTGATCCCCGCCAGGAACATCCATCCTGCCTGGAGGAAATACCCGTTGTAGGCCAAGGCAACGGCTACCACGCCGCAGGTAAGGTTGCACAGGGTGAGAAAATTCGGGATGTGTCTTTTTATCTGCATCGTCGAAATGGTTTTATCGGACAGGTTGCTTTACAGGGCTTCTTCCTCCCCATCGTCTTCCGGGGCGGCATCGAGTCCGAGCAGGTGCTGCGCCTGCGCCCCGTCGATGGTCTCCAATCCCCGCAGGCGGATATTCATCTTGTTGACCCGGGTGGTGCGCAGTTTTCCCAGGGTGTTCTGCGCCTTGTTCACCTGGTCGTACACCTGGTCGAGTACCGTGCTGAAATTGCCGAATTCGGTCTTGACGGCCGAGAGCGTCTTCCAGATTTCGTCGCTGCGCTTGGTGATGGCCAAGGTGCGGAAACCCATCTGAAGGCTGTTGAGAAAAGCCGCCAGGGTCGTCGGGCCGGTAATGGTTACCTTGTACGCGCGCTGGAGTTCCTCGAAAAAGCCCGGTTCGCGCAGCACTTCGGCGTAGATGGCCTCCACCGGCATGAACATAATGGCGAAGTTGGTCGTATAGGGCGGTTCGATGTACTTGTCGTGGATCTCCTTGGCGAAAATCCGCACGCGTCCCAGCAGGTTCTTGCGGGCGGCGGCGACCCGTTCCGGGTCGCCGGCCTCCGAAGCGTTGACCAGGAGTTCGTAGTCCTCCTTGGGGAATTTCGCGTCGATGGGCAGGTAAACCGGTACGTCCGACGAATCGCTGCCCGGCAGCTTGACGGCGTACTCCACCACGTTGGACGCCTTGGCGGGATTGGGATGGACGTTCTGCCCGTACTGATCGGGGGAAAGCATCTGCTGGAGGATATTGCCCAACTGGTATTCGCCCCACGTGCCGCGTATCTTCACGTTGGTGAGTACGTTTTTCAGATCGCCTACGTTCACCGCCAGGGAGTGCATCTCGCCCAAACCCTTGTGGACGGTTTCCAACTGGTCGGTTACCCGTTTGAACGATTCGGTGAGGCGTTTTTCGAGGGTGCTCTGCAGTTTTTCATCCACCGTGAGCCGCATCCGTTCGAGTTGTTTTTCGTTGTCCTCGCGAATGCCCTGGAGTTTGGTTTCGAGGGTGAGGGTGTTTTCTTTCAGCGCGCGGGCTACGGCTTCGTTCTGTTCCTTGAGAAAGAGCGCCATCTTGTCCATCCGTTCGCCGAGCGACTGGACGAGCAGCTGGAAGTCCTCGCGCGAACGCGACTCCTGGCGCGCCATATCGTCCTTGAGTTCGGTCTGAAAACGGGAAAGCGTCCCGGCCGATTCGTCCCGCGCCGTGCGGTTTTCCTCGCGCACCGTCCGCTCTATCCGTTCGGCATCCTCCCGGAACGAAGCCGGACGCTGCCGCAACCCCAGCACCACCAGGACTATCAGCAACACGAGAGCCACCCAAAGCAAAATCTCCACCATTTTTTTTAGTTCTCCTATTTATATGTGTACTTCCTTTCGTTTACCTCCTACCCTGATTTATCCTGTCGTCGGGCGAAAAACGAGGGGACTCCCCTGCCCCGTGCCTTCAGCGCACACGGCCGTCGCCATAGATTTCCTCCAGCAGGCGGGCCAGGCGCAAACCGGCCTGCAGGAACTGTTGCTTGACCGCCGGGGCGTACTGGAAACAGTAATCGTAAGAATAATTACCTCCGGAGGGGGTATTGGCGTAGATGTCCTCGCAAAGGGCCATCGTCTGCTCCATCCACTCCATCACCGAGAGTTGGGTGATCCGGCGGATCTGTTCCGGGGTGAGATTCCTGTCGATGTTCTCCGTCCACTCGGAGTAGCTCCAGGGGCGGCACGAGTCCACCAGTTTGCTGTCCCAGACGCTGTGCAGGTTGGTCGGTTGGCCGAACCACTGGACGGGGATGCGGTTTCCCCCCAGATCGTCCCGGTGGCCTACGTGCATCGGGCAATGCAGGTCGCCCACCAGGTGGATGAGCAGCATCAGGTTTACTTTTTCCTGTTCTGCGGACAGGGTATCGCTCTTGAGGGCCTCGACGATCTCGAGCAGTTTGACGTACACATCGCCGGCGGGGTCTTTGGGCATCGTCTGATAGGTGTAGCCCGGATCGACATTGACGAAATGCCACGTGGCGGTATGGGCATACCGGGGGTCTTTGCGTACGTTGTCCGCCCAGGAGGAGACGTCCACCATCGTTTCCCCACCCAGGACGGCGTCGATCTTCTGCGCCGTTTTCTTGGAGATGTGGCGGGCGGCGATGTCGGCCACCACCGCATGGCCTTTCGGCCCCCAGGCAAAGGACAGGTTGACGGCGGCCAGGACGGCAGCCAGGATCATCAATACTCTTGTTTTCATGCGTTTATTCAATTGTTCGTTCGGCAACTTCGGCGGGATTCCGCCGGAGTAAAAGTACGGCATCCCGGCGAAAAAAGCCAATAAAAAAACACCCGGAGCGTTTGGATAAGGACTCTCCGGGCGTTTTCGAAACAAACCTCTGGTGCTAAGAGAAGTTTTCTTTTAAGGATGAAGCTCCTTGTAGCGGGCTTCGAGCTGTTCGCGGGTCATCGGGTTGGATTCGTCTACCTGGCAGCTTTCCGTCGGGCAGACACCCTGACACTGGGGCTCGTCGAAGAAGCCGACGCACTCGGTGCATTTGTCCGGGGCCACGTAGTAGTGGTCGTCGCTCAATGCGGGATGCGTCTCTCCGTTGAGTTCCCATTCGACTCCGCCTTCATAAATCGCGCCGTTGGGGCACTCTGCAGCGCAAGCGCCACAGCTGATGCATTCGTCGATAATGTGAATTGGCATAAATTGATGTGGTTTACTGTTAATAAATAATGATCCTCTGTATTTAATTCGACAAATTTATGAAACCCGGCAAAAGTTCCAAACAAAAATGCGTTAAAAACGTCTTTTTTTCAAAAACCGGGTTCGTTCAGACGGTTTACCGCCTTGTGATACTGTTCGATAAGCATCTGCACCGTTTCGGCCGCCGAAATACGCCGGGAGATGGTGGAAGCCGCCTGCCCGATCTCGAGTTCGCCCTCGTCCAGATCGCCCTCGAAGATACCCCGCCGGGCCCGTCCTTTGCCCAACAGTTCGCGCAAACGCTCTACGTCCGCCCCGTCGGCATAGGCCTGCTGCACCTGTTCGTAGAAACGGTTCTTGAGCAGACGCACCGGAGCCAGTTCCTTGAGGGTGAGCATCGTATCGCCGTCGCCGGCCTCGATCACCGCCTGCTTGAACGCGTCGCTGGCCGAGCTCTCGTGCGTAACGGCAAAGAGCGACCCGACCTGCACTCCGTCGGCTCCCATCGCCATAGCGGCCGCCATCGCACCGCCCGAGGCGATGCCTCCGGCTGCCAGCACCGGGATGTTCACGGCCGAGACCACCGCCGGGACAAGGGCCATGGTAGCCGTTTCCTCGCGCCCGTTGTGTCCTCCGGCTTCGAAACCTTCGGCCACCACCGCATCCACGCCGGCGCTTTCCGCCTTGCGGGCAAAACGTACGCTGGAGACTACATGCACGACGGTAAAACCTTTGGCTTTGAGCATGGGGGTAAACGAAGCGGGATTGCCGGCCGAGGTGAAGATGATCTTGACACCCTCCTGCTCCATCACCTCGATGGTTTGGTCCACCTTGGAATAAAGCATCGGTACGTTGACCCCGAAAGGTTTGTCGGTGAGGGTCTTGGCTTTGCGGATATGTTCCCGCAGCAGTTCGGCGGGCATCGAACCCGAGCCGATAAGTCCCAAACCTCCGGCCTGGGAAACGGCAGCGGCCAGTTTTGCTCCGCTGATCCAGACCATACCGCCTTGGACGATCGGATACCGGATGCCGAACAGTTTGCAAATCGCGTTTTCCATCGTTTTTCGTTTTTTTGTCAGTTTATTTCTCCTGCGGAGGCTGTGTCCTCTCGTACAAGTACAGCCTGTAAGGAACAACACGAGCCGAGCGATGCGCCAAAAATAGTGAAAGGCGAGCGCTGTGGCAAGAGGGAAAACGAAGTTTTCGCTCCGGACACAGCCGAGCCGCATCCTGTTTTATCCAAAAACAGGGAAAGGCGAGCGCAAAGTCGAGAGGGAAAACGAAGTTTTCGCTCCGGACACAGCCGAGCCGCATCCTGTTTTATCCCAAAACAGGGAAAGGCGAGCGCTGTGGCCGTGGGGGAAAACGAAGTTTTCGCTCCGGACACAGCCGAGCCGCATCCTGTTTTATCCAAAAACAGGGAAAGGCCTGTTCCCGTCATATCCCCACAACGGGAAAAGTGGCAAAAGTTCTTCCCGGACAGGGATTACCGAAGGCTTTCGAAACAACAAAGGGCTGTCCTGCAGAAGGAAGAGCGCCTTCACCGGGTATTGTCCTTCAAGAAGCTATTGGAAAACAAAAAAATACTTTCTGAAAATAAAAAACGACAGGCCTGTAAGCCGGGTTCTGTACCGTCGGGAAGTCCCGCCGGCTCCCATCATTTATCTGGGACTACGGTCGCCCGCAGCCTCTATCTGCCTACCCCCCGAAAAACAGAGCACGGGCAGCACTCCGCCCCGAAGGGCTTTTCGGTATACGCGGCATTTCACCCCGTAAGGTTTGCACGGCTCGCCGTGTCGCCACGGCGACGGTGGGCTCTTACCCCGCCTTTTCACCCTTACCGCCCCGCAAGCGGGGAGGCGGTTGTTTTCTGTTGCACTGTCTGTGGCGCAGGAGATGCCTCCCGCACCCCTTCCCGTTAGGAAGTACGGCGCCCTGCGGTGCCCGGACTTTCCTCGCATACATGCAGCATGCGCGATGGGACGGCCTGTCGTAGGAACAAAGGTATAAATTTTAAGAATAATTAGGCCTACTTATGACAGTTTTAGTATACACCTTTCCAAAAATATCGTACATTTGTTAGGTTCTCCATCGGGTGAACTATCCTTCCCCGAGGAAAACACAAACAAAATTCAATACAACCAAACCCTAAACAAAACCATGAAAAAAATTCTCTTGATGGCCGCACTCTTATTCTTCGCTATAAATGCGGTCGAAGCACAAACCACGGATAAACAGGCCAAAAAAGAAGCCAAAGCCCAGGCCAAGGCTCAACGCGATGCCGAGCGCGACGCGCAGGATGCGATGATAAAGACCGAGGAAATGCAGGACTTCCTGGCAGCCAAAAAAGCCATCGTAGCCCGCGACTTCGTTCTGGAAGGCAGCCAAATCATGTTCCGCAGCGGACAGAGTTTCTTCGTGAACGCCTACACCAACTTTATCAGCCTGCAAGGCGACCAGGCCACCGTGCAGATCGCCTCGATGCAAGGCAACGGCCTCAACGGTTTCGGAGGGGTAACCGTCAATGGCACCATCTCCAATCCCCGCTACAACGTAGCCAACAACGGAGACGTAAGTTTCAGTTTCTCTGTATCCGGCCCGCAGATCTCGGCCACGGTCGACATCACCCTGCCGCACGGATCCAACTCGGCCATGGCCGCCATCCAGCCCAACTTCAGCGGACAACGCATGACCATGAACGGCAAACTGCTGCCTTACGAAGACTCCAAAGTCCTGCGGGGAGCCAGCAAACTGTAACCCTGTTCGAATCTTTTGCAACCGAATGCCGCGCCCCTGCCGGGGCGCGGTTTTTTATTCATTGTCCCTCTCCACGACGATGGCCGGGGTCTTAACCGTACAAGTGCCTTTTTTTCGCTTCCGAAGGGCACTGGCACATCACCCCGGAAAGAACCCTCTCGGCCGTTTCCCCGCGCCCCTTCCCTTGAAA
>DVLY01000136.1 GCA_018715295.1 Candidatus Merdimorpha stercoravium
CTTTGGCCGGCATATTGATTTTTTCGCCGATATTCGACACGACTTTTTCCCTAACGCTACGTATCGTAGCAGGCGTGATTTTTTTTCTCTATGCTATATTCCGAGCATACAGAATCCTGAAAAAATGACCGAAACTTTTATTACCTTTACGCGATGAAAGACTTTATCCAACATTTTAAAAAAACAAGCCTTGTGCTTTGTTCCCTGCTCGCTGCCATGGGATTTGTCGCGTGCAAAAACCAGGATAAAGTGCAAGGTCCCACCGACACGCCCAGCTCGGGTGTGATCGAGATCACGGCGGACGAAAGTTTCGCTCCTGTCCTGAACCAGGAGATCGCCGTATTTGAAAACGAATACAGCCAAGCCTCCATCATCCCCATCTACAAAAGCGAAGTAGATGCTATCAACCTCCTGCTCCAGGATAGCGTGTATCTGGCCATCACCACCCGAACCCTTACGGAAGGGGAAAACGCCGCCCTGGAACAGAAGAAACTCTTTGCCAAACCCGTCCTGCTGGCCACCGACGCCGTTGCCGTGATCATCAACCGGGAGAACCCCGATTCGCTGCTCTCCGTGGGCCAACTCAAAAAGATACTCTCGGGAGAAATCTCCTCCTGGAAACAACTCAACCCCCAGTCCAAATTGGGAGACATTACCTTTGTCTTCGACAACCCCAACTCCGGAATGCTGCGCTACCTGCGAGATTCCCTGATGCGCGAAACTCCGCTTTCGGACAAACTCTTTGCCCAGAAAACCAACCAGGAAGTGATCGACTTCGTCGAACAAACCCCCGGAGCCATGGGGGTAGTGGGAGCCAGTTGGGTGTTGGACATGGCCGACACGACGCTTCTGTCCTTCATCCCGCAGATCCGCGTAATGGCGCTCACCGACCAGGCCGTACCGGACAAATACAATACCTACCAACCCTACCAAGCCTACATGGCTACCGGAGAATATCCGCTCGCGCGCAACGTATACGCCATTCTGTCCGAACCCCGCAATGGCTTGGCCACCGGTTTCACCCACTTTCTGGCGGGATACAAAGCGCAACGCGTCATCCTGCGCGCCGGACTTGTGCCGGCTACACAGGCACTACGCATCGTCAATGTCCGAGATGAACTATAAATCGAAAATCAACATCATTTTTCCAGTACTATGAAAAGAACTCTTAAATTCGTGTTTTCAGCCGCCCTTTTGGCGGGGTCTGCACTGACCGTTTGGAGTGCGGACAATCAAAAAGCCATTGAATATTTCCAGTCCGGTTTTCCGGAACATGCAAAGGCCATCCTGCTAAACAACCTGCAGGATCCTTCAACCAACAAAGAAGAAGCCTATTTCAATTTGGGTGAAATCTATTTCACCCTCAATATGCCGGATTCCGCCGCTTACTACTACCAGAAAGGGTTGGAAGCCAATCCCAATTCCGTGGCCAACAAGATCGGAGCTGCCAAACTGAAAATCCAGTCCGACCCGAAAGCCGCAGAAAGCATTTTCAAGGAAATCGTCGGCGGCAAAAACAAAAAGAATCCCGAATACTACACCCGCATCGGGCAAGCGTATCTGGATAACGGAGACTTGGAAGAAGCCACTCGCTATGCCGAAAAAGCCAAACAAGCCGACGTAAAATACGCGGATGCTTACCTGCTTCAAGGAGATATCTATGCAGCTGAAAAGAATGCCAGTAAAGCTGCGGAACAGTACGAACAAGCCATTTATTTCGACCAGGCACACCGTCAGGGCTACATCAAATATGCCCGCCTTTTCTCTTCGGTCAATGCCGAACGCGCCATCGAAATGCTGAACAAACTGCTGGCGCTCGATGCACAGTCCGCCATTGCCTACCGCGAATTGGCCGAGGTATACTATGCCAACAACCAATTTGCAAAAGCGGCACAGGCTTACGAGCAATTCGTTTCGCTGGACAATTTCTATTCCGAAGCCGAAATGGCAAGATATGCCACCATCCTGTTTTACAACAAAAATTTCGACCAGTCGGCAAAAATCGCCCTCGAAGTACTCAAGAAGAACCCGAACAATTTCGTCATGCAGCGCCTGCTGATGTACAACGCCGTTGAGTTGAAAAACTACAAACTGGCAGCCGATTATGCAGACCGCTTCATGAACCAGGCCGATACCTCGAAATACATCTACCTGGACTATCGTTATTACGGAACGCTTCTTTCCCAGGTAGGGGAAAAGGAGAAATCCTACAAGCAGCTTGAAAAAGCCCTCCAGATCGACCCCACGAAGATCGAACTCTACAAAGAGTTGGGCAACATGTACGAGGCCGATGGCGACTATGAAAACGCCATCCTGCAACACACCAAATACATCGAAAATGGAGCCGACCAAGTAACCCTGGCCGACTACTATTCGCTGGGACGTCTGAACTATTTTGCTGCCGGAGATACCCTGCCGCAACACGTTGCCAACCGCGACAAATACCTCGCCGGAGCAGACAGTTCCTTTGCCAAAGTGGTAGAACAGGCTCCGGACAACTACCTGGGATATTTCTGGCAGGCGCGTACCAATTCGCTGAAAGACCCCAACAGCGATCTGGGCCTTGCAAAACCGTACTACGAAAAAGTCGCTGAAATCCTCGAAGCGAAAGGCACCAATAAAAACCAGCTCATCGAAGCCTACAGCTATCTGGGATACTACCTCTACATCAAAGGGCAATTGGCCGAATCCATCCCCTATTGGGAAAAAATCCTTGCCCTCGATCCTGAGCACGCCGTAGCAAAACAGGCTCTCGAAGGCATCAAGGCCGAGATGGAAGCTGCCGGAAACTAACCCCTGCGCATCCACAGTACAAAAGGGCCTCCGCTAAAAGCGGAGGCCCTTTTTGCATTCTGCCATCATCCGTTCAATCTCGGAAAACACCAAAAGTATTTCCACACATACCTTTTCCTCACCCGAAAATACCCCCACCTCTTCTTTTCCGGCTATCTCCACCCCAAAGCACAAACAACGCGAATCCGGCAAGCTGCATACCCGAAAGCGGAGGGACTGCAACAGCGCGGAAATCCCTCTCGGGATAGCCTTTCACCCCCCTGCGAGGGTCTTCCGGGAGCGCAAAACACCTTCCGTTTGCCGAATCTATTGGGCGATCACCTGCGGAATCTCCGGCTGCGCCTCGTACAAGCGCAGCGAAAACGTCGCCACCATCTTCCGATCCCGGAAAGTCTTCTCCACGTTGATCGCATCGGAGAGGCTCACGCGGTATTCCAACGCCTTCTCCCCTACCGCCACACGCAAAACATGCTCGCCAGGGAGGTAAAAAAGAGCCGTAAACGCACCGATCCGCTCGATAAAGTCTTCGGCACTGTCCGCGGCCAGAAAACAATTCAACACGATGGTACGCCCCTCGAAATACATCTGCGAACGGTCGGCCACACTCCCATGTTCATCCGCCCACTGCACCTCCAATCCGCTCTTGGGCTTCAGCCCCCCAATCAAACCCTGCGAGGACGACACCCGTACGCCGTAATCCTTGAAATCCTTCCCATCCCACGTATAAATCACTTCCACTGCCGTATCTTTTTAGGTTACCTTACAAATATAATCAAAAAAGAAATAACAACCAAACAAAAAAAGTCTCCCCGGGAATTTCCCGGGGAGACTCTGTACGGAATACGAACCGCATTACAACGGGTTCTGATCCTCTTCGGTGATTTCAGGATTCAACTCGATCTCGCCGCTGAGCGGAATACGGAAGGTGAAGTCCTTGCCGGCAGGCATGATGATCTGGTTGCGGTGGTTCATCGGAATGCCATAGGCAGCGAACGGATTGTCCTTGCGGTTGACACCCTTGTTGATACGCTTGTTGTCGAAGAACTCCAGACCTTCGCCCCACATCTCGACACGCTTGTTGAAGCGGATTTCCTCGAGCAGGTCGTCGCCCGTAGCGGTGGACTTGGTGTAATCCTCGTCACGGGTAGACATGATGTCGTACAAGGTCTGCTGGGCAGCGGCGTAATCCGGATTGGCTCCCGAAGCCTCTGCCTCGGCCTTGATGAAGTACGCTTCGGCCGAACGCATGTACACCTCGTCCTGATCCCAGGAATCGCAGTCGAATTTCCAGTTCAGGCAGTAGTACACTACTCCACTATATTGGATGTTGCTGTACAAAGCACCGCGCCAGTCCGTGTCCGGGATCTGGATCCACAAACGGATATCCATCAACTTGGTACCGCCTACGTAAACCGAACCGTAAGCCATCGAACTGGGGATGGCCGGAGCCATGTGCGAAGCAAAGTTATTGTTCTGAAGCGTAGTATTCTGGCTCCACTTGTAGCCCCAGATGGTTTCCACGCCGTCAATCTGCTGGAAAGCGTTGGTCGTCTCGCCGGCATCGTAATCGGTGTAGGCATCGTCGTAGGTCATCAGGCCGAAAGCATCCACCACTTTGCCAGCCGCCTCGGCAGCCAGTTCGTAGTTACCGGTGGTCAATGCCGCGCGAGCCTGGATCATATAAGCTACATAGATGGACACCTCCGTCTTCGAGCTCGGATTTACACCCGAAGAAGTGAACAGTGCGATGGCATCGGAGCAGTCCTGGAAGATGCGGTTCCATACTTGCTGAGCCGTACCGCGACCCTTGCGCGCCTCGTCGGGGATGGTGTACACCGGAACACCCGATTTGGTATCGCCGCCGAACAGGTAGGCATCCTGATAAACGGTGATCAAGTGGTAATAACCCAGCGCACGCAGGGTGAGCGCCTGAGCCTTGATGTTGTCGGCTACCGCCAGTTCACTCGGATCCAGTTCCTCGGGATCGATGTAGCTGATTACCTGGTTGGCCTTATAGATAAGCTTGTAAAAACTACCCCAATACGTAGACGAACGGCTATCGTCCTGACCGCGGTAGTTCACCATGTTGTAGTCGGAAACGAACCAACCGGAGCCGTTACCACCCAACACCATATCGTTGCCGAGCATGTCCATGCGGATACCCAACACCTTGTAGCTCGTACCATCCGTACCGCCACCCATGGTGTGCATGTAAGCGATGGCGCCGTTGAGCATCGTGGAAGTCAGCTTGTTCTGATCTACCTTCTCGAAGTCGTCCGGAGTAAGGTTGCCCGAGGAGTCCGTATCCAGCAGATTGGAGCAGGATACACCTGTCAGTGCTACTGCAAACAGCAATATATACTTTTTCATTTTCATTTCTATTTAGAGGGTTAGAAATTGATATTGGCACCGAAGGAGAACGTACGCATCTGGTTGTATGCGATGTAAACCACGCCGCCCGAGAGACTCATACGCGGGTCGACACCCTTGCGGGCCGAAGTGATCCACAGGTTTTCCCCGCTGGCGAATACACGCACGGAGGAAAGACCCATCTTCTTGGTAAGTCCGGCGGGCAGGGTATAGCCCAACGTAACGTTCTTCAGGCAGAAGTACGAAGCATCGACGAGATCGTATTCGGCACGGTCGCCATAGCTACCGCCCCCGTAGGAGAACATCGGGAACTCGGCATCCTTGTTGTCCGGCGTCCAGGTGTTGTCCAAAAGATCGGCACCCAGGTTACGTGCAGGAACGGAACCCTGCCAGGTGAGGTTGGCCCAGTCGGCATCGTAGATCTTACCGCCTATCTGGAAGGTCGTATTGACCGTCAGGTCGAAACCGGCATAGCGTACCGTCGTGTTGAAGCCTCCCCACAAGTCAGCAAGCGCACTCCCCTGCACGTACCGCGTCTGCTCGTCGTAATTGTCCGTCTTCTCGCGGCCTACCACATTGCCCTGGTCGTCCACGATGTCCTTCCAGTAAAGCTGCTTACCGGTCTCGGGGTCTACACCGGCGCCTTCTCCCCAGTAGAATTGATACTGGTCTTTGCCGATCATCCAAAGATACGAGCCATTGATAAATCCTTTTCCGCTGGCAGCGGTCATCAGGTAGTCGGGCAGGGCGAGGATCTTCTGCTTGTTCGTGGCAGCATTCACACCCACCGTCCAGAAAATATCCTGGTTTTGGAAGATATCGTAGTTCAACTCGATTTCCAGACCCTGGTTGGACAGCTTACCGTCATTGACCATTTTGGTGGAAATACCGGTGGACAGCGGCTGATCGGCCTCGAAGAGCAGGTCGCGCGTTACACGGCGGTACACATCGATGCTACCGTAGAAACGGTTCCAGAAACGGAAATCCAAACCGAGGTCCATGTTGAAGTTCGTTTCCCAGGTCAGGTCGGGGACACCCCACCATACCTGCGACAAGGTGAACTGACCGTCGCTTTCTCCCAGCGACCACAGGTCGGTGTACGGGTAGCTGGTGGAAGATACGGCCTGGTTACCGGTAGTACCTACCGAAGCGCGGAGTTTGAGTTCGTTGATCCAGTTGGCATTGTCGCGGATGAAGTTTTCCTCACCGATACGCCAGCCGGCACCTACCGACCAGAACGTACCCCACTTGTCGTAGCGGAAGGTGGACGTACCGTCCATACGGACCGAAGCGGAAGCGTAGTACTTCTCGTTCCAGTTGTAGTTCACGCGAGCAAAGTACGACTCCATGGCCGAAGCTCCGGTATAACCCGTAGGAAGACCACCCGTTTCGATAAAGTTGCTCAGATCGACCAAACCGGGAATGAACATGTTGAGCATGTAAGCATCCGACATATCGACCTTGTAATAGTAGAACTCATGACCTACCAAGGCATCCAGGTGATGTCTGCCGTAGTTGTGCGCCCAGTTGATGGTCTGGTTGGCATTGAGGGTCAGCGCCGTCTGGCGAGCCTGGTACAAGGCTCCGCCTACCGAAACCGCACCGCCTTCCTCGCTGTTCTGGAAGGTCTTGGCATTCTGATAGACCGTTTCTACGCTCAGGGTAGCGCGTGCCGTAAAGTCCTTGAGGAACTTCGCCTCGGCGTAGGCCGACCCGGAAAAGTTGTCCAATACCGTGCGGAACAAGTCTTTCTCCACATACGTCAGCGGGTTCCATCCGCCGATCAGCGGGTTCGGCGATTGATAGATCGGCGACTCGGACACCGTACCAGCCTGATTGTTACCCATATCGAGCAGACGATTGCCATTTTCATCGTACATATAGCTACCATCCGCATTACGTGCATAAATAGGATAGATACTCGGGATGACCTTGGCGAAAAGGAACAGGTTCAGCGTACTCATCTCTCCACCCGAATAGTTGGTCGGATTATCCGAGATACGACGGGTGAACGACATGTTACCTCCCACATTCAACCAGTTGTTGACCTGTGCATCGACATTCAAACGCGAAGAAAAACGTTCGAACTTGGAACCTGCCGCATATGAAGGATCGGACAGGTAACCCAGCGACAGATAGTAGCTCGTATTTTCACCTCCGCCGGTTACCGAAGCGGTATATTCCTGACGGAAAGCGCGGTTGCCCAGCAACTCCTTGTACCAGTCTTCCTGATAGAGCAGCTGTGCGCCCTCGACAATCTTGCCGGTATTGTAGTCGATCAAAGTGGAAACTCCGTCAGGCAACTTGAAGGCCGAATAGCCCAGGAATCCATCGATCAACTGATTGGCAGCATTATATTTAGCCGATTCCCAACTTACACCATAATTGTTATAAAAAAATCCGGACAGAGCCGTCCACGTCATCCGGTAATAGTCGCCCGGATCGGTGATCCAGTTGTGATGGCCGATACCGTCTTCGTTCCACCCCATGCGGATATTGAGCGATACGTTGGCTTTCTGGTTTTTCGAACCGCGCTTGGTGGTGATCGAGATGATACCGTTGGCGGCACGCGAACCGTACAGAGAAGTCGAAGCAGCGTCCTTGAGTACCGTTACCGTGGCGATATCGGCCGGGTTGAGGGTCGAAAGCGTCGAAGGATACGGCACACCGTCCACCAGGATCAGGGCGCTGTTGTCGGCATTCATCGAGCCGATACCGCGGATGCGGATCACGGCATCGGAACCCGGCTGACCCGTCGAACTGGTTACCTGGATACCCGGCACCTGACCTTCCAGGGCGCGGGTAACGGTCGACACCTGACGATCCTGAATATCACCGGCCTCCACCGTGGTGATCGATCCGGTCAGGTCTTTCTTTCTGGCCGTACCGTAAGCCACCACGACCACGTCGTCCAGCATGGCGGCATCCGGATCCATCGTGATGGTGAGATCTCTCTGATCTCCCAAAACAACCGACACCGGCTGGAAACCGACGAAGGAGAACTCCAGCGTCTGGCCCTTTTCTGCCGAAATGGAGAAATTGCCGTCGAAATCCGCAGAAGTACCCCTGCTCGTTCCGGCGATCTTAATGCTCACCCCGGGCAGTGTCTGTCCGTCTTCCGAGGACACAACCACACCGGAGTAGGTTCTCACCTGTGCTTGGGTGAAAACAACCGCGAACAACACCAACGCAACCGTTAGTACTTGTCTGATTTTTCCTTTCATTTCTTCTGTTTATTGATTATTATTGTTCGGGTGCAAAATTACTAAAATTTCGTTAAATGGGAACACGAACCCTTGAAAAAGAATGCCTCCTACGGGAGACATTCCATTTTCCCTTCCAAAAATTTTAACACACATGGCGCATTTTTCATAAAAACACCCCTTGTTTTTCTGCATTCGCCACAATCGGAATGCTCTTTTTCGCCACTTGAATGACAAATCGTCAATCTCCGTCCTTTCCCTATTTTAACACGCCGTTTTCTCCCTATCCCTTCCCATTACCATCTTCACCACGGTCATGGGAGCAAGGGAGCGAGCGCCATATTCACGCCGACGCGTATATATATTAATAAGGTGTATCCCGCCCGCTGGATCGCTTCCTCCCTGCTTGACCGATAGTGCTGCGAAGGGGTCGGGGACAAAAAACACTCAAAAATCAAAAAAACACCGAAAGCTGTTTGTCCGTTTGAAAAATTGTCATACCTTTGCACTCGCTGTCGGGTACGGTATGTGCACGACAACGCGCGGCCCGTTCGTCTAGAGGCTAGGACGTCAGATTTTCATTCTGGTAACAGGGGTTCGATTCCCCTACGGGCTACCAACACCGACCGAGAGGTCGGTTGCACTCCCCGGCCTGTTCGTCTAGGGGTTAGGACGCAAGATTCTCATTCTTGAAACAGGGGTTCGATTCCCCTACGGGCTACCAAGCCTTCCGGAATACAGCCTCGCGGCCTGACCGTTTCGGAAAACGGCGGAACAAAACAGACAAAGTCCCCCTTCAGGGGCGAAACGAAAACAGTATTTGTAAACATGGCAAACCACAAATCGTCCATCAAGCGCATCCGTTCCAACGAAAAGAAACGTCTGCGCAATCGTTACTACCACAAAACGACCCGCAATGCGATCAAAAAACTGCGTCTGACCTCGGACAAGGCAGAAGCTACCGCATTGTTCCCCAAGGTGGTTTCGATGATAGACAAATTGGCGAAAAAGGACGTCATCCACAAGAACAAAGCCGCCAACCTCAAGAGCAAGCTCAGCAAGCACGTCGCTTCGCTGGCCTGATTCGCTCTGCCCGCCCCGGCAATCGCTTACCGGGCGGTGTTTCTCGATCGACACACATCAACTCCACGGTCCGAAAAGACGTGGAGTTAATTGTTTTTTACCCGCCTCACCCCCTCTACCCATGGACAAAACCCTCGTCGAAGCCATCCGATACGCCGTCTGCGCCCACCAGGACGTCAACGAAAGCTATGACGGCGCGCCCTACTCGCTGCACCTGGCGATGGCCGCCCACTACGCCGACATTTTTTCGTATCTGCTGCCTCCCCAGGAGCGCGACGAAACCCTCGCCGCCGTATGGCTCCACGATGTGATCGAAGACTGCCGACGCTCCTACAACGACGTAAAGGCCGTTTTCGGGGAGAAAATCGCCGAACTGGTCTTCGCCGTGACCAACAACCGGGGACGCACGCGCCACGAACGCGCCAACGACGACTACTACCGGGGGATCGTCGCCACGCCGTATGCGACCTTCGTCAAACTGTGCGACCGTCTGGCCAACGCCCAATACTCTGCCGCGAGAGGCGATGCGCGGATGGTGGCGGTCTATCGGGCGGAACTCGATGCTTTTCTGGAAAAACTTTCCGCCGCACGGGAAGCGGACTACGCGCCCATGCGGGAGGAGCTGAAAAAGATCCTGAAATAAATCCTGCATCCTTTCTCCAGGGGTGCGTGCAAGCAAAAGCGGCGGGGGCTTTGCCCCCGCCGCTTTTGCTTGCACGCCTTCCTGAAAGGTAGCCCCTACTCTTTTCCCGACTTGAAACAAAACGCTCCGGGGATGATATCCACCTTGAATTCATCGACCAGTTCCCCCTGCGGGGTAAAACGAAAGACCGTCCCGCGCTGGGTATAGTCGATCGCATCGCTCACGTACAACTCGTCGGTATAGGGATTGACCCCCAAAGCATAGAACAAACGGGAATCCTCCGCAATGAGCGGCTGGGCCGGCAAGGCGGTATCCTCCACGCCCATGCTGTAAATCCCGCTGTTGGGCACCGTACCGCTGGCCCAACTGCCATTGATGTAGTAAAGCCGGTCGCCCTGCGCATTGATACAAAGCTCCGAAGGGGAAGCCTGCAAGTCGGGAAAGCGAAAGATCGCCTCTACCGCAAACTGGCGCGCATCGATACGGATCAGCGTCGCCTGATCCTGCCCATACGGCGAGCCGGCGTACCCCCCGTCGGAGAGCACCCACAGTTTGCCGTTCTTGTCCAGCGCCATACTGTTCGGCTGGCGGGTGACGGAAAGCGAATCGACCACCTTGTCCGTCTCGGTATCGATCTTGTACACCTTGTCGTTGTACGACCAGCTGCACACATAGACATACTGTCCGTAGCGAACCATCTGCTCGGTACCGTTCACCTTGCCCGGCCCCTTGGTCGTGCCCATGTAAACACGCCCCGTGATCTCGTATGTACGGGGATCGACCACCGCCATCGAAGGGCTGTACAAGTCGGATATGTAGATCTTGTCCTCGGAAATCACCTGAATGTAACGCGGAGATGTAAGCCCCGAGATCGCCCCGAGATACTTGAACGTATTGAGATCGATCACATAGACCTTGCCGGAATTGTTCACCACCACGAACCCTTTCCCGTCCACGACAGCCATCGACTGGCACACATCGCCCAAGGGAAAGTTGTTGGCATTGTAAAACACCTGGTTGTAAACCGTCTTGGAGGCGGGATCGTAGTACGAGAGGGAGGCATTTCCGTACATGAAATTGCCTTCATTGCATACGAACACCCCCTCCCCGGGACAGTCGTACTGCCGTCCGCCGGTGATCAGGTCATTTGCGCAGGAGCAAAGCCCCACTACGCAAAGCAAAAGCAGCATTCTGCCCCATTTTCCTTTCATCGCCGTCATTTATACGAGATTTTTACCGAAAACAGATAATTCCTCCCCGGCATCGCCCGCCAGAGGATGGCCTGATACTTCCGGTCGAATACATTGTTGATCTTGGCCGCCACCTCCACGGCGCAGCCGTTTTTCCAGGTAAAGCGCTTGCCCACCGTCATGTTGTGGATGTCGTACGCCGGCAGGGTGTGCCGCGTGGATTCGTTGCTCGAAGTGGTATAGCGTTCCGAAACCGCCGACCAAACGTAATACAGGTAAAACCCCCGGTAAGCACCGTCGAGCATCACATTGCCCTTGTGCACCGGGATGTAGATGAGCTGCCGTCCCCGGGACTGGTCGTCCTCCAGGGTCGGGTCTTCGTTGGTGGTGCGGGTATAGGCGTAGTTGCCCGAAAGGTTGAGCGAAAGCTCCTGGTGGGCATACCCGAGTGAAAGTTCGATCTCCGTCCCGCGGGAGAAGACCTTCTTTACGTTCTCGGCCGTCCAATACCGGAATTCGCTCGGCCGCCACATGATCCAGTCGTCGATCCAGGACAGATACCCGGTCAGGGTCCCGGAGAAGGTAAACCGTCCGAGACTGCGGGAATAGTCGACCGAGAGGTCGGTGGTATAGCCTTCCTCGGGACGCAAATCGGGATTGCCGCCCGGAAGCCAATACAGATCGTTCAGGGTAGGCTGGTGGTAGTTGCGCGTACCGTTGAGTTTGACATAGAGTTTTTCCCGGGAAAAAGGGCGGAATTCCGCGCCGACCGAAGGCATCAAGGGGGAAAAATCGTCATCGGTCAAGTCCTCGCGCAGCAAGGCGTATCCCGAAAACCAGTCCGTAAAGCGATAGTGCGCCGAGAGGCTGGCCCCGAACTCGGTCCGCTCGGCCGAATACCCTTCCTCGGTGATCCGGTCGAAGATATTGACCGCATGGTAATTGCCGTTGAACATCGCCTTGACCGACAGCCGGGACGAAGGGTGGTACTCCAACGTGTATTTGTTGTAAAAACTGTAGATCACGCTGCGCGAGTCGTAGCTGACAAACGGCCCGAGTTCCGTCTCATTGGCCAGGTAATAGTCGATGTTCCCGGTGGTAAAGCCGGTGGTGAAGTTGCTGCGGAACTTTTCCCAGAACTTGTCCCAGCGCCCTACCACGCGCAGGTCGTTGTCGGTCTGTTTTTCGGTACGCCCCAAACCCTGATAGGACATGATGGTGGGCAGGTTGCGATCGGCATGGGTAAACCAGGCATTGACCGAAAGGTAATTGTTCCGCCCGGCATCGTAGTACAGGTCCAGCACCCCGCCGTGTTTCTTGTAGTCGGCGTTGGTCTGCTTGACCACCTCGAAGGGCGGGATGGCCCGGTTGAGATACTCGAAATCGTTCTCGGCCATATCGTACATGTAGCGCAAACGCGCCTGGAATTTTCCCGTATCGCCCCCGACCGAAAAGAAGGTCTGGTAAGTCCCGTAACTGCCGGACGTCTGCATGAGCGAGGCGTAGAGTTTCTCCCCCCGACGCGGCCGGGAGGAAAGGCTCACTTCCCCGCCCAACGCCCCGCTGCCGTCCTGCAGCGAACTTCCCCCGTGGTACAGTTCCGTCTGATCGACGAACCACACGGGGATCAGGGAAAAATCCACCTGCCCCAGCATCGGGTTGTTGATGTTCACCCCGTTCCACAAGACCTGCGTGTGGGAAGCCGCCGTACCCCGGAACGAGACGGTCGCGGTGGAGCCTTGCCCGTAGGTCTTGACAAAGATCGAAGAATGCTTGGCGAGCAGTTCGGCGAAGGAGTCCGTGGCCGACTCGGCCATGCGTACCGAATCGATCACCGTGCGGGTGAGCGCCTGCTCCTTGACCGGGCGGGCGGTTACCACCACATCGCGCAGCATTCCCCCCTCGACCTCCTGGGCAGCCACTCCTCCCGAAAGTCCCCCTGCCACGAACAAAAACAAGTACTTTTTCATTGCGCGGTCTTTACATCATTTGGGTGCGGAGAGGGAAATGGCACCGCACACTTCGGTCGAACCCTCGCCGGTGGCTGCCGAAGCCGATCCGCCCGCCAGAGTCGAAAGGGAAATAGCTCCGCATACCTCGGTCGAACCCTCGCCCAACCATCCTGCACCTTGGTTTACACAGGTATAGACCTTGATAAAATCCACCGCCGGCAAGGAAACCGAACGTCCCTGGGCGTCCACCGCATTGGAAATATCGAACTTGTTGCTCTTCTTGGTATCCTCGTCCAGATTGACGATGGTCTCGTAGTCGTCCGAATAATTGTCCGCGTAGCCGCGCCCGGCTGCCGCATTGTACCAGTACTCCTGGTCGTATTCTTCGCTGCGGTCTTCCACCAGGTTGCGCAGGCATGTCCCGGTAAAGGACAACTCGGCCGGATTGTCCGAAAGGAACAAGGGCCAATAGGACTGGCTGTGGAAAGCGATGGTCCCCGAGACATCCAGATAGCCGCTGCCGCCGTCCGAAGCCGTCCAATACACATTCTGCGCCGAGGACACGTCTGCCGGCCGGGAATACGTGAGGGTATAGTTCTTTTTCGTCGAGGCCAAGTCGTAATCCTCGCCCGCCAGCTCGTACCACTCGTCGGCATCGGGCAGTCCGTTGCCATTGCGGTCGAAAGCCACCATCACCGCGCCCGGCTCACTGCTGCCATCGAACGCATTGCCGCGGATGACGAAATCGTACCCCGACTGGTTGAGCACCGAATGGTCGAACTTGAACACGATGTATCCACCGAAAGCCCCGAGCGAAACGCCGGACAGTTCACCCAACAATTCCTGAGGACCGATGATGCTGCGCGCCCGCTCGGGAGTGCCCCACGCGGCCGCATTGATAAACTGGCCCGGGGCCGGACGGTATTCCACCACGTCGGAGATCCACTTGGACGACGTTTCCAGCACGGGACGCACAGCATAGACCTGCGTAGTGTAAGTAGCGGACGAAGTCTTGAGTTCCAAGTGATAAACTCCCTGTTTGGCCGGGGTGAATTCATAACGAGCCGAGGTCGCCACCTCTTTCCCATCCAGATACCAATGGTATCCATCGGCCTTTACCCCGAGTTCGAACACCGTTTTCCCGTACACGGGAGCTGTCGCTTCCCGTGCAGTGAGCACATCAAACTGAGCCTCTCCGTCACCCCCCAAGGGACCATACTTGGTACATGCAATCACTAACAGCGCTGCAAGGGCACAGAACGCACTTTTTTTAACCATAGCTTACTTTTTTTCTTTTTACCAAAAATGGGGCAAC
>DVLY01000137.1 GCA_018715295.1 Candidatus Merdimorpha stercoravium
CCCCGATGGGGTGCCCTCTCGCTTTGCCGCCGGCCCTTACCGCCCGAAGAAGACGCATAAGGGAAACCGACCGGGTTACAAGGCCTCGCTCAAACGCAACAAGTCGGTATAGACCCCGCGCGCCGTAACGGCTGCACCGGCTCCTGCGCCCTGGATGACCACGGGATTCTCCCCATAGGACTCGGTGTAGATCTCGAACATCGAATCGCTGCCCCGCAAGCCCCCCAGGGGAGTCGCCTTTTTCACCTTGTCCAGTTTGACCTCCAGCGTACCGGCCACGGTATCCAGATCGCCTACGTAACGCAATACCTCATCCGGAGCCAAAGCAGCCTTCCGCTGCCCGTACTCGCTGTTGAGCAGGTCGGCCCCGGAAAGGAAGTCCTCCACCGTGCCGCTGCGCAAAGACTCGGGAATGAGGTTTTCGACCCGGATGTCCGAAAACTCGCTGTGCATATCGACCTCGCGCGCCAGGATGAGCAGTTTGCGGGCTACGTCGTTGCCGCAGAGGTCCTCGCGCGGATCGGGTTCGGTAAAGCCCTTGTCCATCGCCTCGCGCAGAATGTCGTAGAACGGGCGGTCTTCTTCCGAAAAATGGTTGAAGATATAGCTCAGCGTTCCGGAGAACACGCCCCGTACCCGCAGGATCTTGTCGCCCGAATGATGCAACTGGCGGATGGTGTCCACCAACGGGAGCCCGGCGCCGACATTGGTCTCGTAGAGGAACGTCTTGCCCTTCTGACGCAGGAGGGCGCGCAGGGAACTGTAAAAGTCGTACGAAATGGTATTGGCCACCTTGTTCGAGGATACGATGTCGAATCCGGCCGTGACAAAACGAGGATACAACTGCACGAAGGAAGCCGACGCGGTGTTGTCGACCACCACGACGTTCTCCAGGTTGTGCTGCTCGATGTACTCGAGGATCGAATCGATGGTATAGGGCTGCGCGCTGCGGTCGAACTCAGCACGCCAGTCGCCCGAGATACCGTGGTTGTCCAGCAGTACTTTTTTCGAATTGGCCACCCCGAAGATGTTCAAGCGCAGGTTGCGGCGTTCGAGGATGCTATCGGCCGTGGAAAGGATCTGGTCGATGAGCGTACCGCCGACATTGCCCCGTCCGAAGACGATCACGTTAAGCTTTTTGGTCATGCCGAAAATGTGGTTGTGGATGACATTGACCGCTTTTTTCAGGTCGGATTTGGCCACCACGAGCGAGAGGTGCTCGCCGTTGATGGTGTTGTTGATCAGGTAAGGCACGATCGAGTTTTTACGCAGCGCGGCATACGCCTTGTCCAGGAAATCGACATGCCGGCCGATGATCGAAATGACGGCCACCTCCGTATCCACCACGATGTCGGAAATATCCTCGATGGCGATCTCGCGGGCAAACTCCTCGGTGAGCACCTCGCGGGAGAGCTCGGCCACCGACGCATCGACGATGAAACCGATACCGCGCTCGGAGGAAGCCTGCGAGACGATCTTCACGCTGACCCCGTGCGCCGAAAGGGCGGTAAAGATCCGGGCGTCGATCCCGACCCGGCCCAAGAGTCCGCGCCCTTCGATGCTCACCAGAGCTACGTCGTCGATCACCGAGATGGCCTTCAGACCATCTCCGGCGCCTTGTTCGGCAATGGTCGTGCCCTGGCAGTCCGGATGGAACGAATTGAGGATGCGGATGGGGATCTTCTTCTCGATCAGGGGAAGGATCGTCTTGGCATGCAGGACGTTCGTGCCGAAATTGGCCAGCTCGTTGGCCTCGCGGTAAGACAACAGGGGGATGATCTGCGCATCCTCGACCATCGAGGGATTGGCCGTATAGACCCCGTCCACGTTGGTCCAGTTCTGTACTTCCTCCGCACCGAGGAAGCTGGCCAGCAGCGTAGCCGAGTAGTTGCTCCCGTTGCGTCCCAGCGTGGTGGTCTGGTTGGTGAGCGTGGTGCCGATAAATCCGGTCACCACCTCGATCTGATCCTCGGGAGAGTCCTTGAAAAACTCCTTGACGTTGCGCTCCGATACATCCAGCAGCACACTGGCCGAACCGTACTCCTCGGTAGTCTTGATCAGGGTGCGGCTATCCACAAAGCGGGCTTTGAAACCCCGTTTGCGCAGCAGGTGCGCCACCATCTTGCAGCTGAGGATCTCCCCGAAGGAGAGAAAACGGTCCTTCACCTTCTGGCTGTATTCGCCCAGCAGCGCGACCCCGGCCAGGATCTGTTTCATCTCGGCATGTTCGGCCTTCATGTCCACGCTTTTCGAGGGAGCCTGCTGGCGCTCGAAGAAATAATCGAAGGCAGGCATGTAATCCTCGCCGGCGGCAGCCTTGAACAACATGTCTTCCAACATGTCGGTCGATTTGCCGCGCGCCGAGCAGACGACATAGACTTTACCCTTGCGCGCCTCCTGGCAGATGATGTCCAACGAATGATTCAACGGGGAACCCTCGGCTCCCGAAAGCGATTTGCCGCCAAACTTGAGAACTTTCATTTTCTTCTTTCTTGTTTTTATTTGTTTTGTTTCTTGTTTTCGTGTCCTTACTTGCCCTTTTCCTTTCC
>DVLY01000138.1 GCA_018715295.1 Candidatus Merdimorpha stercoravium
CCAAACATGAAAACGAAGTTTTTGAAGTTGGCGTAGCCGAGCCGCATCCTGTATTATGGAAATATAATGAAAGGCGAGCGCGCGCCAAACATGAAAACGAAGTTTTCGGAGTTGGCGTGGCCAAGCCGAGGGCGTATCCTGTATGGTGGTATCGGATAGATCGATCGGCTTTATTGCCAGATCTCCCAGGATTTTTCGGCCTGCAACTCCAACATGGTTGCCCCGCAACATGCTGCGGCGCCGTGTTCCCGGCCTTTTTTCATGAACAGGGTGTCGGGAGGGTTGTACACCAGGTCGAAAAGCAGGTTGCGCTCGTCCAAACTGTCGTAGGGGATATCCGGGCAAGTATCCACGTGTGGGAAGGTACCCAGCGGGGTTGCGTTGACGATCAGCGGGCAGGTCTTTACATGCACTTCGGTCAGTTCTCCGTAGGTAAGGTAGCGGCCTTCCCGTTTTTGCCGCGATACGAAATAATACTCGATGCCCAGATGACGCAGTACATAGGCTACCGCATCCGACGCGCCTCCCGTGCCCAGGATGAGTGCCCGCTCGTGGTGCGGTTCCAGAAAGGGGACAAGGGCCTGGCGAAAACCATACACGTCGCTGTTGTGTCCCGAAAGGTGTCCGTCCGGATGCACCTTCACGGTGTTTACCGCACCGACCTCCGTGGCTTGCGGGTCGACCTCGTCCAGGAAATCCATCACGGCCCGTTTGTAGGGGATGGTTACGTTCAGTCCCCGGAGCTGCTTGTCGGCAAGGATATTGCGCAGCTCGTCGATGGATTCCAGGTCGAAGATGTCGTAGGAACAGTCGGGCAGGTTTTCGGCGCGGAACTTGTTCTCAAAGTATTTTTTGGAAAAGGAATAGGAGATGTTTCTCCCGATGAGTCCGTATTTTTTCATTTGTTTCGCTTGGGCTTTTTGACCACCGGCGTGCCGGCGGCGAAGGCGCGTTTTCTTTCGCTGTAAGTTTCCATTTTGACCGTTCCCCAAAATCCCAGCAGGACGAATGCCACGGCGATCCACGTGCCGGGTTGGTTCAGGGCGGGCAGGTAGTGGTCGAACCCGATGATGATGTCTTGGGGGACCCCATCGACCAGGGTGCGTTCGTACAGGTTGTTTTTCCAGGGCCACATGATGCTCAGCGAACCGCCGATAAAACCGATGATCAGCGCAATGACATTGGCCCGGAAGTGTTTGAGCAGATAGCCCAGGATGTGCGAGAAGATCACCACGCCGATGAGTGTCCCGGCGGTAAACACGCCGCAGATCTTGATCAGGTGCATCTGTTCCACATCGTAGAGAGCCGAATAGTCTCCGTGCAGCATCTTTTCGGCGGCGAAGAACACGGCATTGACCGAATCGACCATCAGGAGCTTGTAATTGCCGATGACCATCAGCAGGAACGAGCCGGAAAGCCCCGGGAGGGTCATCCCGCATACGCTGATCACTCCGCAGAGGAAGATCACCGCCATGTTGTCCGATCCCGAACGGTAGTCCAGCATCGTTACCGACAGGCCGATGAACAGTCCCAGAAGCATCATCCGCACGGTGCCGCCCCGCCAGGAGTCGTATTTCTTGATCAGGTGCAGGAGACTGCCCAGGACCATCCCGAAAAATACGGCCCACACCTGGACGCTGAAATGTTCGATCAGGTAGTCGATCAGCAGCGATACGGAAAAGAAACTGGTGATCGTCCCGCCCAGGATGCACAGCAGGAACCACATGTTGGTGTAGCGGAAGAAACTGCGCACGTGGCCGTAAAGCAGCCATTTGAGCGAACGTCGGTTGATGCGTTGCAGGGAAAAGATGAACTCTTCGTAAAACCCGATGACAAAGGCCACTGTCCCGCCGGATACTCCGGGCACTTTGTTGGCCGTACCCATGGCGATCCCTTTGATCCACAAAAGGAAGTAATCCAGTGCGTTTCTCTTTTTTGCCATCGTTATTTGCAGGAAAGCTCCCGGGGGGAAACCTTCGTCCGGTTTCCCTGCCGAGGGAACGCACAAATGTAGTTTTTTTTGCGGAAATAAACCCCTGCGGGCATTCCGTTTCTTCGCACAAAAGCCTAACTTTGCACCTCGAAACGCATTCCTTATCAAAGCAGGAAAATAAAAGGTGAAAAAGAACATAGCCATCGTCATGGGGGGATATTCGTCCGAGCGCCTTATCTCCCTTCAGTCGGGCGGGGTGGTATATCGCCATCTCGACCGGGAAAAGTACAACCTGTATCCCATCGACATCTCGCGCCAGGGATGGTTCTATATCAACGATCTGGAGGAACGCTATCCGGTGGACAAGAACGATTTCACCGTGACGGTGGACGGCGAGAAGATCCGTTTCGACGCCGTGTTCAACGCCATCCACGGCAACCCGGGGGAAAACGGCCTGTTGCAGGCTTATTTCGAATTGCTGGGCATCCGCCATACCTCGTGCGGGCATTTCGAATCGGCCCTGACCTTCAACAAGCGCGAATGCATCGCCGTGGTGCGGCAGTACGGCATTCCCACGGCCAAATCGGTGTTCATGACCCAGGGCGATCCGGTCGATGCCGACGCCATCGTGCGTGAGGTAGGGCTGCCCTGCTTTGTCAAACCGAACCGCGCCGGGTCGTCCTTCGGCATCACGAAAGTCTATAAGAAGGAGGAACTGCCCGCCGCTCTCGAGTGCGCCTACAAGGAAGACAACGAGATCCTGATCGAATCGTTCCTCGACGGACGCGAGGTATCGGTCGGTACGATGCGCATCGACGGAAAGATCACCGTACTGCCCATCACCGAGATCGTGTCGATGAACGACTTTTTCGACTACAAGGCCAAATACGAGGGACTCTCCAAGGAGATCACCCCGGCCGATCTCCCGGCCGAGGTCGAAGCGCGGATCCGGGAAGCCTCGGCCAAGCTGTTCGAAAAGCTCAACCTCCGCGGGGTGGTCCGTTCGGAGTTCATCCTGGTGGACGGGATGCCGCATTTCCTGGAGGTGAATACCTGCCCGGGACTTTCGGCGGCCAGCATCGTGCCGCAGCAGGCGCGGGCGCTGGGCATGGAACTTCCCGAGTTTTTCGACTCCCTGGTGCGCCAGGCGCTCGAAGGAAAATAAATACATCCAAGCATTCAAGATACGACAGAGGATATGCAGGAACAGAAAATCGCGGTTTTTCCCGGTTCGTTCGACCCGCTGACCAACGGCCACTGCGACATCATCGCCCGCGCTTTGCCGCTTTTCGACAAGATCATCATCGCCATCGGGCGCAACAGCGAGAAGAACTGCATGTTCTCGCTCGAAGAACGGATGGATTTCGTCCGCCGTACGTACGCCGATCAGCCCAAGATCGAGGTAACGAACTACGAAGGCATGACGGTCGATTTTTGCCGTTCGATCGGCGTGAAGTTCATGCTCCGGGGCTTGCGCAACCCCTCGGACTTCGAGTTCGAGAAAGCCATCGCCCAGACCAACCGGCGACTTTGCCCGGACATCGAGACGGTATTTCTGCTCACCTCTTCGGGGTATTCGTTCATCAGTTCGTCCATCGTGCGGGAGATACTCACCTACAACGGCGATGTGAGCAAGGTAGCTCCGGTGGCGGTAAGCGAATACTGGCAGAAAAAGAAAAACGAAAAAACAGCGAAATAATACCATGGATACACCCAAACGATACACCGTAACGGCCGCTTTGCCGTATGCCAACGGCCCGATCCACCTGGGACACCTGGCGGGAGTCTATGTTCCGGCCGATGTCTATGTGCGCTACCTCCGTCAGAAAGGACGCGACGTGATCTTCATCTGCGGATCGGACGAGCACGGCGTGCCCATCACCATCAAGGCCCGCCGCGAGGGCATTACCCCGCAGCAGGTGGTGGACAAGTACAATGCCATCATCCGCGATTCGTTTGCCGAGTTCGGCATCTCGTTCGACAATTACTCCCGGACCTCCGCTCCGATCCACCACAAGACCGCATCGGAATTCTTCCGCAAGATGTACGATGCCGGCCAGTTCGTCGAGCAGGAGTCCGAACAGTATTACGACCCCGAAGCGAAACAATTCCTGGCCGACCGTTACATCACCGGTACCTGCCCGCGTTGCGGGGCCGAAGGAGCGTACGGCGACCAGTGCGAGAAGTGCGGATCGACCCTCAGCCCCTCGGAACTCATCGACCCCAAGAGCGCCCTTTCCGGGGCAACTCCCATCCTGAAAAAGACCAAACACTGGTACCTGCCCTTGCAGCAGTACGAATCGTGGTTGCGCCAGTGGATCCTCGAAGGGCACAAGGCCGACTGGAAACCCAACGTGTACGGCCAGGTGAAATCCTGGCTCGACGACGGCCTGCGCCCCCGTGCGGTAACCCGCGACCTGGACTGGGGTATCCCCGTGCCGGTGGAAGGCGCCGAAGGCAAGGTGCTGTACGTCTGGTTCGACGCCCCGATCGGCTACATTTCCTCGACCAAGGAATGGGCCGAGCGTGAAGGGAAGGACTGGGAACCGTACTGGAAATCGGCCGATACCAAACTGGTGCACTTCATCGGCAAGGACAACATCGTCTTCCACTGCATCATCTTCCCGGCCATGCTCCGGGCGCACGGCGAATACATCCTCCCGGACAACGTCCCGGCCAACGAGTTCCTCAACCTGGAGGGCAACAAGCTGTCCACCTCGCGCAACTGGGCCGTATGGTTGGACCAGTATCTGGTCGATTTTCCGGGCAAACAGGACGTCCTGCGCTATGCGCTCATCGCTACCGCTCCCGAAACCAAGGACAACGACTTCACCTGGCGGGATTTCCAGAACCGCAACAACAGCGAGTTGGTCGCCATCTTGGGCAACTTCGTAAACCGTGTGATGGTCCTCACGCACAAGTACTACGGCGGGGTGGTTCCTTCTTCGCAGCACTTGAACGAGGCCGACCGCGAGGTGTTGGATCAGATGCGGAAGTATCCCTCGATCCTGGGCGATTCGATCGAAAAATACCGTTTCCGCGAGGCTCTTTCCGAGATGATGAACCTCGCTCGTCTGGGCAACAAGTACTTGGCGGACAACGAGCCTTGGAAAACGCAGAAGACCGATCCCGAACGTACCGAAGCCGTGATGTACACCGCGGTGCAGATCGCCGGGGCTTTGGCTACCCTCTGCGAGCCGTTCCTGCCGTTTGCCGCCGCAGCCCTGGCCAAGATGCTGGACATCCGTCCTTTGACTTGGGACGAAGTGGCTCAGGCACAGTCGATCGTTCCCTCGGGGCATCGTCTGGGACAGCCGGCCCTCTTGTTCGAAAAGATCGAAGATGCCCCCATCGAAGCGCAGCTCAAACGTTTGGAAGACTCCCGCCTGGCCAATATCGCGGCCGAGAAAGCGGCCGAGCCGCAGAAGGAGACCGTTTCCTACGACGAGTTCGACCGGATGGACATCCGCGTGGGTACCATCGTCGAGGCCGAAAAGGTGCCCAAGGCCAAGAAATTGCTCAAACTGACCATCGATACGGGGATCGACCGGCGGACGGTGGTCTCGGGCATTGCCGAGAGCTTCTCGGCCGAAGAGGTCGTGGGGCGCCAGGTGTGCGTGCTGGTCAATCTGGCTCCGCGCGAGATCAAGGGTATCCTCTCCAACGGGATGATCCTGATGACCGAACATCCGGACGGCCGCTTGGAATTCGTCGCTCCTTCGCGGAAAGTGAAGGAAGGGGCGCAGGTGCGCTGATCCTTTTTATAAAAATGGGGAAAGGCGGGCGCAGCGGCCGTAGAGGGAACGATATTTCCGAGCCTGGCGCTGTTTCGAGTGGCATCCTGCTTTTCTCCGAAGTAAACAAGGGGGCGGGAGATGTCCCCAAGCGATCACCCCAGGCGTGCAAGCGGGGGCTGC
>DVLY01000139.1 GCA_018715295.1 Candidatus Merdimorpha stercoravium
GGAACCCTGCCGCGCCTGCGCTTGCCCGCTTTGGGGACAGACGCCCCAGACGTATTATTCGTCGGCCATGACTACCGTGCCGCCCATCGTCGTACGGCCATCCACCTTGGCCGCCCCCTTGCAATAGACCCGGCCGCCCATGCCGACCCGCGCCTTGGTCGTCTCATTGGCATAGATATAGGCCGTACCCCCGGCCGTAATGGTCGCCTCGGCATGGTCGGCTACGAGTTCGTAGCCGTTGAACTGACCGCCCGTCTTGATACTCACATCCACCAGCGTTACATCCCCGCCGGCCTGGATCTGACCGCCGGCCGCAATGGAAGCCCGCAGCGTATCGGCCGTTACATTGGCCTGGACAAAGGCTCCTTTGCCGGCATCGATCCGGATGTTCCCGCCCTTGAGCACATCCTGCGCCAGGATCTCGCTCTCGCCCGAAGCGCTGAGATAGGTCAGCGGCGCGGCGTAATACACCGTGGCCGGCACCGGGTCCGAACCGATCGCCTTGGTCGATTTGAAGCGGATCACCACGCGGTCGTTCTCCTGTTTGACCACGATGTTGTCGATCTGGCTGCCTTCGACCACCACCCGGCTTTCATTCGAAGCCACCAAACGCGCCTTTATCTTGGTCTGGACATCCACCTGCGAAAAATCCGAAAGCTTGTACGTCTTCTCCTGTGCCTGAAGCGACATTCCGCCCATGAGCGACAAAGCCGCCAAGGCCAAAACTTTACCCGTTTTCATATCTCGATCCGTTTTATCGTTATTTTCCTATCCGCAGATGCACGAACCCCTCGTCGGTGAGTTCGGCATGGTCGTAAATATTCCGCCCGTCGGCCACCACGCGTCCCCGCATCAGCGCCCGGACCCGTTTCCAGTCGGGCAAGCGGAACTGTTTCCATTCCGTGAGCAGGATCAGCGCATCAGCCTCCCGAACCGCCTGGTACATGTCCGGAGCATACTCCACCCGCTCCCCCAAACGGCGGCGGGCCTCCGGCATCGCGATCGGGTCGTAAGCCTGCACCGATGCTCCGGCGGCAAGCAGTTTTTCGATCATCACCAGCGAAGGCGCCTCGCGCATGTCATCCGTTTCCGGCTTGAAGGACAAACCCCACAGCGCCACTTTCTTCCCGCGGAAATCCCCGCCGAAGACCTTCGATACCTTCTCGAACAGGATGGCCTTCTGGCTGCGGTTCACCGCCTCCACCGCTTCGATCACCCGCATGTCGTACCCGTACTGCCGCCCCGTGCGGATGAGTGCCTGCACGTCCTTGGGGAAACAGGAGCCCCCGTATCCGCAACCGGCATACAGAAAGCGGCTGCCGATCCGCCCGTCCGAGCCGATCCCCCGGCGCACCATATCGACATCCGCCCCGGTGCGCTCGCACAGGTTGGCGATGTCGTTCATGAAACTGATGCGGGTAGCCAGCATCGCATTGGCGGCGTATTTGGTCATCTCGGCCGAAGGAACGTCCATGAACAGGATGGTGCGGTTGTTGAGCAGGAAAGGCCGGTAGAGTTTTTCCATCAACCGGCGGGCATTTTCGCTCTCCACGCCTACCACCACCCGGTCGGGATTCATAAAATCCTTGATGGCGGCCCCTTCCTTGAGAAATTCGGGATTGGAGGCCACTTCGAAGGGAATATCTTCTCCCCGGGCGGCGAGTTCCTCGCGGATCACTGCCTTGATCTTCTCCGCCGTTCCCACCGGAACGGTGCTTTTGGTTACCAGCAGGGTGTATTTGTTCATGTGGCGGCCCACCGTGCGGGCTACTTCGAGCACATACCTCAGGTCGGCGCTGCCGTCTTCGTCCGGCGGGGTGCCTACCGCGGTAAACACCACCGATACCTGGTCCAGCACCGGCACCAGATCGGTCGTAAAGTGCAGGCGGCCTTCCTCGACGTTCTTTTTGACCAATTCTTCCAAACCGGGCTCGTAGATGGGCATTTCCCCCCGGGTGATCTTCGCGATCTTTTCCCGGTTCACATCCACACACGTAACGTCGATGCCCAACTCGGCAAAACACGTCCCGCTGACCAGACCCACATATCCTGTGCCTACTATCGCTATGTTCATCGTCTTTTCTTGTCTCTCTCTTTCTTTTCCGCGCTTGCTGCTGCGCGCCAGCCAAAGATACGACACAATTTCCGGAAAACCCCCGCAGGGAAAAGCGAGCGAGCCCGTTTATATGTTTTTTAACTTAACGCTTTCGTTTTTTCCTGGAAAATGACTAATTTCGTCTTTCTCATAAGATTCAAAAGAAAAACACAAACAAAACAACCTGAAAATTTTCACCGTATGAAAACCAGAGAAAAAAGCATCGAGCTGCTCAACCGTGCCGTAGCCGACGAACTGACTGCCGTACACCAGTACATGTACTTCCACTTCTATTGCGACGACTACGGATACGACCCGCTGTCGGAACTCTTCCGCCGCACGGCCATCACCGAGATGATGCACGTGGAGCGCTTGGCCGAACGTATCCTTTTCCTCAAAGGCGAAGTCGAGATGAAGTCCTCCCAGGAAGTGGAAAAGATCCACGACGTAAAGAAGATGCTCAAGAAAGCCGCCGAAATGGAGGACGAAAGCGTCAACCTGTACAACGAATGGGCCAAGACCTGCGCCGACAACTTCGATTCGGTCACCAAAAAGATGTTCGAAGACCTGGCCGCAGAAGAGGAACAGCACCAGGATGCTTTTGAAACCGAAATGGACAACCTGTCCAAATTCGGCGACAACTACCTCGCCCTCCAATCGCTCGAGCGCAGCAAGGCTCAGGCTACCGGCACCCCGGCCGCTGAATAACTCCGCGCGAGCTTTCCGCTAAAAAAGCGAAGCGCCGGGAATTTTTCCCGGCGCTTCGCTTTTTTAGGCGGCCCGCACTCTACAAATCGTAATGCCGGATGTGTTCGTTCGGCTCGTCGGCATAGATCTGCCCGTCGCGCAGACGGATGATCCGGTGGGCATGCTCGGCAATGTCTTCCTCGTGCGTTACCACGATGATGGTATTGCCCTGCTCATGGATCTTCTGAAAGAGCTGCATGATCTCGATGGAAGTCTTGGAGTCCAGGTTGCCCGTCGGCTCGTCGGCCAGGATGATGGAGGGATGGTTCACCAACGCCCGGGCTATGGCCACGCGCTGGCGTTGTCCTCCGGAGAGCTGGTTGGGCCTGTGTCCCATCCGGTCGGCCAGACCGACCGAAACCAAAGCCTCTTCCGCCCGGCGCATCCGCTCGGACAAGCCCACTCCGGCATAGATCATCGGCAAGGCCACGTTCTGTAGGGCGGTAATGCGGGGCAGGAGGTTGAAGGTCTGGAAGACGAAGCCGATCTCCTTGTTGCGTATCTCGGCCAACTCGCTGTCCTCGAGCGAGCTGACATCATGTCCATTGAGGATATACTCCCCCGAGGTAGGGGTGTCGAGACATCCCAGGAGGTTCATCAAGGTGGACTTCCCGCTGCCCGAAGGACCCATCAAGGCTACGTATTGGCCTCGCTTGACCCCCAGGCTGATGCCTTTGAGTACTTTTACGATCTCTGTCCCCAACGGGAAATCGCGCGTAATGTTGCGCAGGGTGATCACTTCGTCTTCCATCCTTTTCCGGCAGGCTTTGTTGTGTGAGAGACAAATTTAGTACAAAAAGCCGACAATATTCCTTTCCCGCCCCGTTATTTATTCACCTTCGATCCGGCCGAAGAAGTTTTCCCCGGACGTCCGGCAAGCCGGGGCGGGCAAGCGGGCGGCTACGCCGCC
>DVLY01000140.1 GCA_018715295.1 Candidatus Merdimorpha stercoravium
CAACAAAAAAGCTATTTTTACGATACACAAAAACATATGACAAATAGACTCCTATACACTCTATTTTTGTTCATTCTGATGACAAGTTGCCCGGCCCAGAGTCTTCGGATCGCTTTCTACAACGTGGAAAACGCATTCGACACGCTTCGTTCACCCGGTAAGGACGACGCAGAATTTACCCCCCAGGGAGAAAAACGATGGGACACCCGGCGCTACCGCACCAAGATAGACCACCTGGCGCAAGTAGCGGCCGACCTTTCGGCCGACCTGCTCGCTTTGGCCGAAGTGGAAAGCCCCGAGGTGCTGGCCGACATTGCCCAGCGGGTGCGTGAGAAGAACGGCGAGGGCTACCTCGGGATTTGCCTGGAGAGCGGCGACCGGAGGGGCATCCACCCGGCTCTGCTCTACCGCCGGGAGGTTTTCTCGCCCACCGCGCCGGCCAAAATCCTGCCCGTCCCGCACAACGAACGGGGCATCCTCTACGTCAAGGGCGCCGTGCTGGCTTCGGGCGACACGCTGCATCTTTTCATCAACCACTGGACTTCGCGCTACATGGGACAAAAGGCGACCGAAGGGGCGCGGATCGCCGCCGCCCAGCGTCTGGCCCAGGTGGTCGATTCGATCTCCAGGTGTGCGGAATCCCCGCGGATCGTCCTCCTGGGCGATCTGAACGACACGCCGGATGAAAAATCCATCGTCCGCCTGACGGCCTTGCTGCCGGAGCTGCGGATGCACCCTCTGTCCGGGCCCGGCACGTATTATTATCGGGGGGAATGGCTGCCGTTTGACTATATTTTTACTAACTTTGTTCCGAAGGCTGCCTTGCTTCGCCTCTGGACGAAGCCGTATCTGCTCACCCCCGAAGGGACGCCTTGGCGTACCTTCTCCGGGCCGATCTATCGGGGCGGATACAGCGACCACCTCCCGGTGTATCTCGACGGGTGGATCGGGGGCTTTCGACGGAAAACTAACAAAACACACCAATCGTTATGAAACGCACAAAACTACATGCCGCCCTGCTCGCACTGACAATTTTTCCGGTCTGCGGGCAAGCACAATCCCGGGATTCGCTCACGGTAGCGGACGCCGAGTGGAACGTACGCGAACTGGCCGATGGGGTCGAATGGAAGAGTTACCATTTTCGGAATAAAGAAAAACTCTTTGGGACTGAAGAGTATATCAACCTGCTGGTTGTCGATCAGGACAAAGCCCGGGAGACCTTTCGGGTGGCGGTCTGCGGCGACAAGCCGGAACCTACCAGCCAGATGGCGCAAAAAGCCGATGCCTTGGCCGCGGTGAACGGATCGAATTTCAGTGTAGCGCCGCCGTATGCCATCCGGAGTTATCTCCGCCTCGACGGGCAGGTCCTTTCGGCCAATGAACCGGCCGGGGATTATCTCACCCTCGATTCGTTGGGACGGGTGAAATTGGAGCACAACACGCACGTGGATTGGATAAAAGCCCCCACGGTGCTCGGCTGCGGGCCTGCGCTACTCTTTGGCGGGAAGGTGCTGGAACAGAAAAGCTCTACGCGCGACCCCCGCACGGCGATCGCTACGGATGGGAATACCGTCCTGCTCATCACGGTGGACGGCCGCTCGTTCGGCAACTCCTCGGGAGTAACGCTGTCCGAACTGGCCGAATTGCTGCGCTGGTTGGGTGCCGAGAACGCCTTGGCGCTCGACGGAGGGAATGCCGCCACGATGTACATCCGGGGCGAGGATTTCGACGGGGTGGTCAACCACCCCAGCGGGAACGGGAAGTTCAACCACAAAGGCGAGCAGGCAGTGGCCAACGCCCTGCTGTTGTGCCTTCCGGAAAATTAATCCCAAGGAAGCCTCTCCGGAAATGATCCGTCGCCTTTTCCTCGCCGCAGGAACGTTGTTTGTCCTCTCCCTGAGCGGAACGCTCTTCGGGCAGGCGGCGAACGATTCGCTGGTTTTCGCCCGGGCCTCGTGGAACACCCGTCCGCTGGCGGAAGGCGTGCAGTGGCGTCAGTACCATTTCAAGGGACAGGAAAAACTCTTCGGAGCCAACCAGTACGTCAGCCTGCTCGTGGTGGACCAAAGTGCGGGAAAGTATCGCTTCCAGGTAGCCATCGAACCGGGTGAGCGGCAACGCACCAGCCGTGCGGCCGAAGAAGCCGGAGCCCTGGCCGCTATCAACGGTTCGTTTTACCAGACGGAGCCTCCGTACCTTCCGGTGGGCTTTCTCAAGGCCGGGGGGCGTATCCTCCAGGACGAGTTGCCCAGCGGGCGGTACGTGATGATCGACTCGGAAGGGCGCCTTACGGTAGAGTGCACCGGCGAGGATCCTTCCCTGCGGGAAGAACCGGAGATCGTCTCGACCTACACGCCGATGCTGGTGCAGGAGGGAAAGCCGCTTTGCGGTACGGGCGATACGTATCGCGCGCCCCGCACGGCGGTGGGCGTCCGGGGCGACACGGTCCTGCTGCTGGTGGTGGACGGCCGTGCGGGGCGCTCCCGCGGGGTCTCGCTCGAAGAGACGGCCAAACTGATGCAGTGGCTGGGGGCGGAAGAGGCCTTGAACCTGGACGGGGGCGGCTCCTCTACCCTGTACATCCGGGGCGAACGGGCTCACGGAGTGGTCAATCACCCCAGCGATGCACTCCTGGGATTTTCGCACCGGGGCGAACGGGCGGTGGGCCATTCGATCCTTTTGTTGGAAAAGCAGCCGGAGAGGGTCGAAAACGATGCGGAGGGAAACGTGGAATCAACGGAAAAATCAACCTTATAAACAACAAACATCATGCTTAAAAAACGAATTGCTCTTTCTTTGGCCCTGCTCGCCTTTTTTGCCGGGGGTGCCGCTGCGCAGACCAACGACTCGCTGACCTTCGTCAAAGCCAAATGGAACAAGGAAAAAGTGGCCAAAGGTATCGAATGGCGCCAGTACCACTTTACCGGAGAGGAAAAGATCTTCGATGCCGAAGAGTTCGTCAATGTCGTAGTCGTCGATCAAAAGAAGGCCAAACGCCGCTTTGTGCTCGTGGCCCTCGACGGGAAACTCCGCCGCACGAGCCAGGCAGCCCTCGATTCGGCCGCCATCGTAGCCATCAACGGTTCTTTTTACAACACGCGCCCGCCGTACAATTCAGTGTGCTACCTCAAGATCGACGGGAAAGTCCTCTTCGAGCGTTCGGGCAAGATGGGCGACCGCGACGGCGGAGCGGTCCTGATCGATGATCGGGGACGCGTCAGCGTCGAACAGGGCGACCCCGACGACCCCCAATGGGTATCGGCCCGTACCGAACCTTCCATCATCGGCTCGGGTCCGATGATGCTTCAGGACGGCCAACGGATCGACATGGGCACGGGGGCATTCGTTACCCTGCGCCATCCGCGCACGGCCATCGGCACTTCGGGCAACAAGGTGTATCTGGTTACGGTGGACGGACGCTCCAAAGGCAATTCGCTGGGAGTGAACCTGAACGAACTGGCCAATATCCTCAAATGGCTCGGGGCGGAAAACGCCTTGAACCTCGACGGAGGAGGTTCGACCACGATGTACATCGAGGGACAGCCCGAGAACGGCATCGTCAACCGTCCGTGCGACAACCAGAAGTTCGACCGCCAGGGCGAACGCCGGGTGAGCAACTCCCTGCTGCTGCTCTGACCGTCCCGTTCGGAAAAACGAATGTATTTTAACCGCTAAAACACAGTTACCAGAACGCCGGGCTGCCTGCGGCAGCCCGGCTATACCGAAAAACAGATGAGATACGCCATTTGCTCTCTTTCCGTCGTGCCTGTGCGCCGCGAACCTTCCGACGCATCGGAGATGACCACCCAGGTACTTTTCGGGGAGATATTCAAGGTTTTGGAGCGCCGCGCCTCCTGGAGCCGCATCCGGCTTCATCACGACGGTTATGAAGGTTGGGTGAGCAACAAGCAATACCTCGAGATCCCGGCCGAACAGTACACCGCCCTGGCCAAGGAAAAGCCCGTTTACTGCGCACAGAGCGTAGCGGTGTGCAAGAGCGCCCAACAAGCCCTCCCGATCCTTATCGGATCGCGTCTGCCGGGGTTCGAAAACGGGACTTTCGTGCTGGGAGACCAGACCTACACGTTCGAGGGGCATACCGTTTCGGGCAAAAAACCCAAGAGCGAGATCGTCCGCGTAGCCCGGGGATTTCTCGGGGCGCCCTACTTGTGGGGCGGGAGGTCCTTCTTCGGGATCGACTGTTCGGGATTTGTCCAGATGTGCTACCGCCTGTGCGGACGCAGCCTGCCCCGCGACGCCAAAGACCAGGCGGCGGGCGGGGAAGTCCTCTCCTTTGTCGAGGAAGCCGAAGAGGGCGACACGGCTTTTTTCGACAACGACCAGGGCGACATCGTGCACGTGGGCATCGTCCTGTCCGACCATCGGATCATCCATGCCAGCGGACAGGTGCGCATCGACACGCTGGACCAGACCGGTATATACAATGCACAGGTGGGGCGTTACACCCACAAGCTCCGCCTGCTCAAACGGGAGAAATGACCCTCCCGGGACGTCTTTTGTGGGGAAAAATATTCATACCTAAAAACATGTAAACATGATGAAATCGACCTTACCCTTTTTGGCCTTGACGGGCTGTTCGCTACTGCTGTCCCCTTCGGCGGATGCCTGCACGGGGATTACCCTGAAGAGCAAAGACGGCGCGACCATCGTAGCCCGCACCATCGAATGGGGCGGTAGCGACCTGAACAGTCGGTACGTAATCGTTCCGCGGGGATACACCCAGCGTTCGTACGTCCCCGGGGGAACGAAGGACGGCATGGCCTTTACCGCGCGCTACGGATTCGTGGGCATCGCTGTCGAACAGGAAGAATTTGTCGCCGAAGGGCTCAACGAAGCCGGACTGTCTGCCGGGCTGTTTTACTTTCCCCGTACGGGCCAATACAAAGACTATGTGCTTTCCGAAAAGGACAAGAGCATTTCCGACCTTCAGTTGGTATCCTGGATCCTGGGCGAATGCGCCACGGTAGACGAGGTGAAGGCTGCCCTGGAAAACGTACGGGTGATCGCCATCGACCCGCGCGCATCGACGGTACACTGGCGTTTTGCCGATACGAGCGGGCGTCAGATCGTCCTGGAGATCATCGGCGGTGAAGTTCGTTTTTACGACAACCCCTTGGGCGTGCTGACCAATTCTCCGGAACTCTCCTGGCACCTGACCAACCTGAACAACTACGTCAATCTCTTTCCCGGGTCGGCTCCCAGCCAGCGTTTGGGTGCGATCGAATTGAACTCCCTGGGGGCAGGAAGCGGCTTTTTAGGGCTGCCGGGCGACATCACCCCGCCTTCCCGTTTTGTCCGGGCTGCTTTCTATCAGGCTACCGCCCCGCAGCAGCAGACAGCCCTCAAAACGGTATTGCAGGCCCTTCAGATCCTCAACAGTTTCGACATTCCGGTAGGTGTCGAGTTTGCCCAGGGACAGGTACCCTCCGATATCCCCAGCGCCACGCAATGGACCTCGGCTACCGACATGGGCAACCGGATGATCTATTTCCGCACGATGTACGACAGCACCATCCGCAGCATCGACTTGAACAAGATCGACTTTTCCCGGGTGAAATACCGTGCCGTAGCACTCGATCCGGTCAAACAGCAGCCGGTTCAGGCTATCAAGATTCAATAATATTTCCCCGTAGTTTTCCTTCCACGCCCCTACCCGAGCGGGAAAACTTGTGGATAACTCCCGGGAGGGAACACTGAAAGTAAAGGGAAGAGAACCTATCTTTGCAGGGCGGGTGCGGGAAAATCCCGCACCCGCCTTTTCCATAGCTTAAGACTGAAGGAGATATGTTTCTGGAAAACACCGTCAATCATTCCGAATACAGCGGCTGGATCGAAGTGATCTGCGGCTCGATGTTTTCGGGTAAGACCGAAGAACTCATCCGCCGGCTCAAACGCGCCCGGATCGCCCGCCAGCGGGTCGAGATCTTCAAACCGGCCATCGACACCCGGTACGACCAGCAGAGGGTCGTCTCCCACGACCGCAACGAGATCGTCTCCACCCCGGTGAGCCATTCGAGTGAAATCCTGCTGCGCGCCACCGATGTGGACGTGGTGGGAGTGGACGAAGCCCAATTTTTCGACGAAGGCATCGTGGATGTTTGCAACACGTTGGCCAACAGCGGTATTCGCGTGATCGTCGCCGGGCTGGACATGGATTACCTCGGGCGGCCGTTCGGACCGATGCCCTTCTTGATGGCCACTGCCGAATACGTCACCAAAGTCCATGCCGTCTGCACCCGCACGGGCAACCTGGCCCACTATACGCACCGCCTTACCCGGAACGACTCGCTGGTGCTCCTGGGCGAAACGCACGACTACGAACCCCTCTCCCGCAAGGCATATTTCCAGGTCCGCAAAGCCGAAGAGCAGGAAGAACAAAAACAAAAAACCGCCCATGAAAAATAAGATCCGTCTCGAAGGCCTGCGCACCTACGCCTTTCACGGCTGCCTCCCATCCGAAGCACTCACCGGAGCGATGTACAGCACCGACGTGGAAGTGGAAACCGACTTTTTGCAGGCAGCCCGTACGGACGAGCTCTGCGCCGGCACCATCGACTACGGACAGATCGCCCGGATCGTCCGCCGGGAAATGGCCCAACGGGCCCGCCTGATCGAGAACGTTGCCCTGCGTATTCACCAGGCCATCCACCGCGAGTTTCCCCAAGCGGAAAAAGTATGCGTACGCGTGAGCAAACTGGCGCCTCCGGTAGAAGGGACAGCCGAGCGGGCGACGGTCGAGGTGGCCGATTGAGGGGAGGTCCTTCGGCGCAAATGCCGAAAGTTTTGCCACACTTTTGATTGTTTGAAAAAGCCCCGGATCGTTCCCGTCCAAAAAAGCAAAACGCCCGAAGAGGGCGTTTTGCAAACTCCTCGGAAGGTATGGGATCGGTTGGGTTTTGTGTCCCTTCCAAGAGAGTTTTGGAAAAACCAGAGGAGTTGTTTTTCAGAAAACAGGGGCGATAAAGAATGCTTTTTCCGAAAGTCATTCCTGCCGGGAAGGAGGCATTTTCACCCGATACGTTCCCAAAGGCCTCCCATCCAGACGGATTTCGATCCGGATAGCGTCTTCCCGGTACGTTTCGATGGCTTCCAGGGGAATCTCCGGCAGATGGAATACATAGCTTGTCCGATAAGTGTCTTTCGCTTCTTTTCCTTTTATCTCCATTTCTCCTCGGGCGATCGGCCGCGACTGCTCGGGGCAAACCAATTTGTACTCCAAGCGGTGTGGCCGGTCAATATCTCCGAGGACCGATACCCCGAAACGCACCGAGAGAACACGCTTTTGTGGCGGTCTTTCCCGGATACATGCATGAAAATCCTCCAAACGGATACGCTCACGGATCGGTGAATTCCACAAAACACCCATCACCGCCGTAACAGCGGTCAGCGTGCAACAAAGGACAAATATCCTCATGGTTTTTGCGGTCCCTTCGGGCCGCCCGACGAAGAGGAGAAGTTCGGATAAAAAAAGAAGCGGGCGACCGCCTACTTCTTGTCAGGTGTCGCCAAACCCCTATACATACGCAGACAGCCACCCACCTATGACGATGGATGGTCGGTCTGTGCCCCGTATGCAGTTATAAAGTTGGCGACTTTAACAAGAAAAGGCACTTCTTTATGTCAATAAATAGCCTCGAAAGGCTACGGCAAAGGTAGCGGAAATTTTCGTTCCGCACGCATCGACTTATTCTTTTTGATAAATTTTCGTCATTTAACAAAAAATAAAGGACGCTATTCTTTCATTCCGGCTCCCCGCTTGTTCGAAATCGGGATAGGAACGTTCCACCCGGCGGCCTTGTCGGATAGAAAACCCTATGCCCGGGAATCTGCAGAACGGATCGGCTTGCGGAGCGGTTCGAACACTCGTCGCCACTGTACAAAGAGCTGCCGAGCGGGCGACGGTCGAGATAACCGATTGAGGGGATGCACTTTCGGTACAAATGCCGAAAGTTTTGCCACACTTTTGATTGTTTGAAAAGGCCCCGGATCGTGCCCGTCCAAAAAAGCAAAACGCCCGAAAAGGGCGTTTTGCTTGTCCTGTACCGCTTTTACAAAAAGAAACGAAAACGACAGCCTCCGGCGTTCCGAGGCAGAAAAGGGAAGCCGAAGATGGCCGAGGTCAGAATACGGCCTTCACCACCGCTTCTACATTGTCCGGACGGCTCATCGTGTAGAAATGGAGCGCCGGTACCCCTTGACGGATCAATTCCCGGCACTGCCCGATGGCCCATTCGATGCCGATACGGCGCACGGCCGCGTTGTCTGCAGCCGAGGCCACGGCCCGGGAGAGTTCCTCGGGAATATTCACCCCGAACACCTGCGGGAGCAGGGAGAGTTGCGCCTGGGTCGAGAAAGGTTTGATCCCGGCCACGATGGGCACCTCGATCCCCTCCCGACGGCACCGGGCTACGAAGTCGAAGTATTTGGCGTTGTCGAAAAACATCTGGGTCACGATGTAATGCGCCCCTGCGTCCACTTTTTGTTTCAAGTATTCGATGTCGGTCTGCAAATTCGGCGCTTCGGCGTGTTTTTCGGGATAGCCCGCCACGCCGATGCAGAAGTCCGTCGGGGCCGGGTGCTCCACTTCGCCCGAAAGGTATTCGCCCCGGTTCATCCCCGCTATCTGCGCCACCAGTTCACTGGCGTGGAGGTGTCCGCCGGGATGCGGACGAAAAGTATGCTCGCCGCGTACGTTGTCGCCCCGCAGAGCCAACACGTTGTCGATACCCAGGAAATTCATCTCGATCAGGGCGTCTTCGGTCTCGTCGGCCGAAAAACCGCCGCAGATCAGGTGCGGGACCACGTCGATCCCGTACCGGGCGGCGATGGCCGCCGAAATGCCCACCGTACCGGGGCGCTTGCGGACGACGCGGCGTTCGAGGAGTCCCCCCTCGCGTTCGATGAACTTGACCTCCTCGCGGTGGTACGTGATGTTGATATAGGCCGGCTGGTAGGCCCCCAGGACATCCACCGTGCGGTAAATGGAAGATATGTTTTCCCCCTTCAACGGAGGCAGCAGTTCGAAGGCAAAGAGCGTCTGCCCTTTCCGGAATTTATCGGTTACTTTCATCTTTTTTCCTTTTCATCCTGCAAAGATGCTATTTTTTTGCCGATATACCATCGCCCGCCGGCGTTTTGTTGCCGCATTTCCCGCAAATGCCGTACCTTTGTCCGATATGGAAAACCAAGCAAAAAACCTCTCCGAGCATCTCGCCCGGCGCATTCTGGTGCTGGACGGAGCCACCGGCACGCTCATCCAGACCCTGGGACTGCAGCAGAAGGATTTCGTCTTTCAGGGGCGCGGCCCGATGCGCGGGCTCAACGACCTGTTGTGCCTCACCCGTCCCGACGCGGTGGAAGACATCCATCGGCGATACCTCGAAGCGGGAGCGGACATCATATCGACCAACACATTCAACGCCAACGAAATATCCCTGGAAGAATACGCCGCTGCCGATCTTTCCGATGCGATCAACGCCGCCGCCGTCGCCCTGGCTCGCCGGGCGGCCGACGCGTATGCCACGTCCGAGCGTCCGCGCTGGGTGGCCGGTATCCTGGGACCGACCGGACGCACGGCTTCCCTATCGCCCGACGTAGCCGACCCTTCGGTGCGCAACATCACTTTCGACCGCCTTTTCGAGGCGTACAGCCGGCAGGCACGCACCCTGGCCGAAGGAGGCGCCGACCTGCTGATGGTCGAAACGGTCTTCGACAGCCTCAACGCCAAGGCCGCCGTCGCCGCCGCCCATGCCGTATGTTCACTGCCGGTGATGCTCTCCGGAACGGTTACCGATGCCAGCGGACGCTTGCTCTCCGGACAGACCATCGAGGCGTTTTACGCTTCATTTGCCCGGATGGGGCTGTTTTCCATCGGGCTCAACTGCGCCTTGGGCGCCGAACAGATGCTGCCCTTCCTCGAACGCCTCTCCCGTACGGCGGCCCTGCCCGTTTCGTGCCACCCCAACGCCGGACTTCCGGACGGGTTCGGCGGGTATGCCCAAACGATGGGACAGATGGCCGCCTGGGTGGAAAAATACTTGCAGGAGGGCTTGGTGAACATCGTGGGAGGCTGCTGCGGCACCACCCCGGAGTACATCGCCCTGCTGTCTGAAATGGCGGGAAAATACTCGCCCCGTCGGGTGCCGGAGGCGGACCACAGGACGGTCTTGGCCGGGCTGGAACCGCTTGTCATCGAGCCGGAAGCCAACTTCGTCAATGTCGGGGAGCGCGCCAACGTAGCCGGAAGCGCCCGTTTCGCCCGCCTGGTGCGGGAGGAGAAATGGGACGAGGCGGTGGAGATCGTCCGCAAACAGGTAGAAGACGGCGCCCAGATCATCGACGTGTGCATGGACGCCCCGATGATCGACGCCCGGGAAGCGATGACGCACTTCCTGCGCCTGTTGGCCGGCGAACCGGACATTGCCCGGGTGCCGCTGATGCTGGACTCCTCCTCGTGGGATGTGCTCACGGAAGCCATGAAAGCCGTACAGGGAAAACACATCGTCAATTCGGTCTCGCTCAAGGAAGGCGAGGAGACTTTCCTCGCCCACCTGCGCACCATCCGCTCGATGGGATGCGCCGCCGTGCTGATGCTTTTCGACGAGCGCGGTCAGGCCGATACGTTCCAACGGAAGATGGAGGTCGCCCGGCGGATGTACCGTCTGGCCACCGGGGACGGATTCCCGCCCGAAGATATCATTTTCGACCCCAATATCCTGGCGGTAGCCACTGGCATGAAGGAACACGACCGTTACGCGGCCGATTTTATCCAGGCCGTGCGGCAGATCAAACAGGAATTTCCCCGGGTGAAGGTCAGCGGAGGGGTGAGCAACCTTTCGTTTTCCTTCCGGGGCAACAATACCGTACGCGAGGCCATGCACTCGGTCTTTCTGTACCACGCCACCCGCGCCGGCATGGACATGGGCATCGTCAATGCCGGGATGCTGCGCGTGTACAGCGACATCGAGCCCGAATTGCTCGCCCGGGTCGAGGACGTGGTGCTCGCACGCCGGGACGATGCCTCCGAGCGGCTGATCCAGTATGCAGAAAGTCTGCAACAGACCGCCGGCGAACCGGGTCGGGGAAAAACCCCGGAGGTCTCCCTCGAAGAGCTCTATCCGGATGTGTGCAAGCGCCTGGAGTACAAGATCGTCAAAGGGCTGCCCGAAGGGGCCGATGCCGATGCGCTGGAAGCGCTCCGTCTCCTGGGAACGCCCGTGGAGGTGATCGACCGGGTGCTGATGAAAGGCATGGAGACGGTCGGAAAGTTGTTCGGCCAGGGCAAGATGTTCCTGCCGCAGGTGGTCAAAAGTGCGCGGGTGATGAAGCGTGCGGTGGATGCCGTTACCCCCTTCATGGAAAAGAAAGACACCGACCGGGGCAAGCGAATGCTCATCGCTACGGTCAAGGGCGACGTCCACGACATCGGAAAAAATATCGTTTCGGTCGTAATGGCCTGCAACGGCTATCAGGTAACCGACCTGGGCGTGATGGTGCCACCCGAGGAGATCGTCTGCCAGACGCGCCGCACGCGCGCCGACCTGGTAGGACTCTCGGGGCTGATCACTCCGTCGCTGGAAGAAATGGCCGCCACGGTGCGCGCCTTGGACCAGGCCGGGATCGACGTCCCGGTGATCGTCGGAGGGGCCACCACCTCGGAACTCCACACGGCTGTCAAGATCGCCCCGCTTTACCGGGGGACGGTCGCCCGGGCCAAAGACGCTTCGCATACCGTCCGTCTGGCCGCCGAACTGTTGTCCGGTGCGGAAAAAGCCGTAAGAGCCTCCCAGGAATCCCTGCGCGAGGAATACTTCCGGAAAAACGAGCAGCGCACTCCGCTGGTTCCTTTGAAGCTGGCGCGGCAGCGGGCACCGAAATACGATTTCGTGCCGGCATCCTCTCCCCTCCGACAGGGCGTGATCCGGCTGGAGGACTACCCCTTGGAAAAGCTCCGGGAGCGGATCGACTGGCGGGAATACCTGGCCGAATGGGGCATCCGGGGACGTTATCCGGAACTGCTTTCCGACCCGGAAAAAGGCCGGGAAGCCCGCAAAGTGCTGGACGAGGGCCGCGCCGTGCTGGAAGACATTCTCGCTCACAAAGCACTCACCGCCCGGGGAGTAGCCGGTATTTTCCCGGCCTCGGCACAGGGCGACGACATCGTACTGGAGGACGGCCGCCGCTACCCCCAGTTGCGCAACCAGACGGCTTCGTTCAAGTGCCTCTCGGACTTTCTGTCCCCGCAGGGGGATTTCGTGGGAGCCTTTGCTGTTACGGCCGGCATCGGGCTTGAGGAGTACCTGGCCCACACGAGGGACGACTACCAGGCCCTTACCGCCAAAATCCTGGCCAACCGCCTGGCCGAGGCCTTTTCCCAGGAAGTCTTCGAGCAGATGAAAACCTCCTGGTGGGGATTCCGGCAGGGAGGCATCCGGCCGGCTTGCGGCTACCCCACCCTGCCCGACCACAGCGGAAAACGGATCCTCTTCGACTGGCTCGACGCCGAGGCCGTTACCGGTATCCGCCTGACGGAAAACTACATGATGCAGCCCGAAGCCAGTGTGTCGGGCTTGATCTTCGCCCGGAAAGAGGCGCACTACTTCGACGTGGGACACTTGGGCGAGGACCAACTGGAGGATTACGCCCGCCGCCGGGGTTTGCCGTTGGAGGCGGTGAAAAAATACACGGGGCACGCCTGAGGCTTCCCATCGGAAAAAACTGCCGACCGATGAAAAGGAGAAGAGAAACGCAGCCCGCAGAACCGCCCGCCCGACGTGCCGAAGCCTTGCTCGTACGCCTGAAGTCGATGGCCGACCCGGTGGCCCGGGAAGGGATGGCGCGTTTCGGCATCCGCACGGAAAACGCGCTGGGTATCTCGGTCAAAGGACTGCGCGCGGTGGCCAGGGAAACCGGAAAAGACACCGAAACGGCGCTGGAGTTGCTCCGCACGCCCTGCCACGAAGCCCATCTGCTGGCGTTCTTTCTCCTGCGGGCGGAGGAACTCTCGGGCGAACAACTGGACGAGATAGCAGGCGGACTCGATTCGTGGGATACGTGCGACCTGTTCTGCGGGGAGATCGCCACCCATCCCATGGCCGTAGCGAAGGTGTTCCGATGGAGCGCCGACCCGAGGGAATACGTCCGCCGCGCCGGGTTTTCCCTGGCGGCGCGCATGGCAGTGCGCGGGAAAGCCCTGCCTGACGAGATCTTCCAAGCCATCCTTCCCCTGGCCGAACACTACGGGGACGACCCGCGCCCGATGGTGAGCAAGGCCATCGACTGGGCGGTGCGGCAGATCGGGAAACGATCGACCTTCCTGCATCCCTACGCCCTTTCGCTGGCGGAAAAGATGGCCGCCTCGCCCCAGAAGTCCGTCCGCCGCATCGGACGCGTATCCTTTCGGGAACTTTCCCGTCCCGAGGTGATCGCCCGCCTGAAACCCCACTCCGTATGGCCCGAAGAGGGCGTGGTCGACCTGCCGGGGTATTGTTGAGTTTTTTCCCTCCCCGGCCAAAGGATGAGGCCGGAGTATGCCCTGACATTTTCCTTCCCTTCCTCTTTCAAAGGGAGGGAGAAGGCCGCAACAAGGCGAAAAAGGAGTTTTTTCCGAGAGGAGAAAAACGGCTTCAGGGATAGCTTACCCCATGTTTTTTCATCATCTCTATGTCCTGATCCCGCAGTCCGAGGCTGTCGAGGGCGATGGGCTGGTTGTGGTCGTTGAGGTAATGGCGCTTTTGGGGGATGAACTTCCCGCTGGATACGGCCAGGGAATCGGCCGCATACGGGGTGTCGATGCCGGCTACGTCCAGGAAGGTGTAGAACACATTCCGAGTGCTCACCGGGAGGGTTCGGTGGGTCTGCATGGCGGACACTTCGTCGCTCCACAAGGCTTCGTACTGGGGGGAGAACCACCACAGGTACGGGATGTGTATCTGGTAATAGGTCGGCACGGGCGAGGCATGCAGGAAACGCTTGCGCGCGTCGTCCAGGAGGTCTTCTCCGTGGTCCGAACAGTAGAATACCGCCGCCGGGATGCGGAACGAAGCGACCGTGTCGATCACCTGGGCGAGAAATTCGTCGGTATAGCGGATGGAGTTGTCGTAGGCGTTGATCAGTTTCTCCCGCTCCCGCACGGCGACTACTTCCAGGTTGTCCGGACGGTAGTACGCCCCGGAGGAGGGGTAGCGTTCCCGGTAGTTGAAATGCGAACCGTGGGTGTGCATCACCACCAGGAGTTTCGGCCCGCCCCGACGGATCACGTTGGCCAGGGTATCGACCATCGTTTTGTCGTAGGCCGCGTGTTCGCCCGAGACGAAATTCAGGTATTCTTCCCCTTGATGCGCCAGGTAGTCGATGTACGAACGGTTGGGCATCTGGTTGGACAGGAACACGGTGTGGAATCCCGCCTGACGGAATGCCGCCAGGAGGCCCTTGGTGGAGTACAGCCGGGAATAATCCTCGGCCGAGGCCATGGAGAGGATCACCGGAACACTCTTGTGCGTGGTGTTGGACTGGGTGAGCGCATCCGGGAAAGCGATGAGTCCGGGTATTTTTTCCAGGCAGGGCGTGGTATTGCGCGGGTAGCCGTACAGTCCGAAGTTGGCTGCCCGTGCCGTTTCACCGATCACCAGCACATACACCTCGCGCAAGGTATCGGGATGGGTGGCACGCGCCTGGAAATCGAAATCCTGCGAACGCTGCGGATATTCCACGCTCCGGTTCCAACTCTGCACCGCGAAGCCCATGTTGTAGAAGATGTTGGCCGGGAACACCTCGTCCATCACCCGGGTATGCCCCGCCAGGGCAAACGGCACGGAGACTACGACCAGAATCCCGGCCTCGATCAGGCGGCGGCGGCGGAAAGCTCCGTCGAGTTTTTCCTTCAGGCGGATCGACCGCACGGCCAGGGCCAGCGTGGGGATGTAGAGCACGCACACCCCGAGGATGGCCGGAAGGAGTTTGCCCAACAGTTCCCCTACTTCGCCCGTATTGGTGGTAAAGAGGTTCAGGAACATGTCCGAGGCGATGATCGAACGCCCGAACAGGTACAGCAGCACCATTTGAAAAGCCCCCAGAACGTACATCGGCAAGAGGATCCACGCCGAGGTTCCCGGACGGCGGCACAAGGTCATCAGCGCCATGTAAAAGGCCAGGGGAAGCAGCAGAAAGGGTACACGCGTAAGCGGGGACATGTCCTCGGTAAAGAACAGGAAAGCATTGGCCGCCATCAGTACCGTTACGAAAAACCAGTAGAGGTGGCGCTGGCTGGAAAACCAGACGTTCAGACGCTTAAAATGCTTCATTGATATTGAAGATAAATCCGCTTCCGTTGCGCCCGAATCCCAAGTCCAGACGCACGTTCACGCGTTTTTTGAATTCCCAACGGTAGCCCACACCGAAATTGGGCAAAGTCTGCGACCAGCGGAAAGTGTCGAAATCGTGAAATACGTTGCCCGCACCTACCCACAGGGCGATCCCGTTGCGCCGCCATACTTTCTGACGGAGTTCCACCTGCGCCTCGACCAGGTTGCGGTCGCGGTAACGGCCGTCGTAATAGCCCCGCATGCGGTACGACCCGCCCAAGGTAGCCAGCATCGTCCAGGGCACGCGTCCGTAGTTGAACTCCGAATGGAAATCGAAGGCCAATACGCCGCCTTTCCACACGGTCTTGTACCCGTCGAAGATCAGGTCCGTGCGGGAAAATGCATACCGGTTTCCCAGGAACGCGGGAAAGAAGCGCTGCTCGCCTTTTACGTAAATACCCCTGGCGGGCGCCGTGCTGACATCGCGCGTATCGTACGCCAGGGTAATACCGGCTCCGATGGTCTGCGTAACACGATCCTGGCCTTCGAGCAGTTCGATGCGGTCGAATTTCTTCCCTTCGATATAGTCGTAGCTCGCGATCGGACCGATGTAAAAATTGTGCGCCGTGCGGATCAGGAAATTGAGCTTCACGCTGTACTGTTGCCGGGTATATTGGCTCACATTGTCGTCATTGTCCCCCATTTCGTAGCCGATGCCCCAGAAAGCGCCGGGAAACGAGAAGAAGTTCATGTTGTAGAGCAAACGGTAACGGTCGCCGGGAAACAGGTTGTTGCCCCGGATGCCGACCAGGTAAAAACCCGAAGTGGATACGTTGCCGTAGAGCGAGACGTCGGAGGGGGCCAGCAGGCTGTCCGAGGGATCCAAGCGGTAGAGCCCGGCGGCTACCATCCCGATGCCGAACTTGGTATCCTCCGAGTAGTTCGGGCCGCCGATGATGCTGAAGTCGAATTTCTTGTACGGTTTTTCCTTGTTGGCATCGGCAAAATAGTCGATGAATTTCCGAAAGAAACCTTTCTTGGCCGCTGCGGTGTCGCTTGGGACAGTCAGGGTATCGGCTGGGACGGGCGGCAGGGAAAGCGTGTCAGCAACGGGTTCCCCCTGCACCCAAAAGGCGGATACAAGAAAAAACGCGAGGAAAAGTGAAGTCGTTTTCTGCATATTCATGTACTGTTTTCAGGTTTCGGTCGGACAAAAACGGATTTGCCCGAAATTGGACAAAGGTACATAATTTACTGATATTGGCTGCTTAATTGGCAAATAAATAAAACCTTCCAAAAGGGTTGTGCACTTCGGAATAGGTTCCTACTTTTATTCCGGGATACAGGTAGTTTCCCTCCTGTTTTCACATTTTCGCAAAACCATCACCGGCCGAAACACTTCCCTTCCGATGAAAATACCAAAACTATTCCGCTCGCTGCTCTCCCGTACCGAGCCTCATTCCCCCGACAAGCCCTCCCCGATAGAGAAAAAAACACCCTCCGAAGAAATCCGGAAAGACGACGAAGGCATACCGATAACCCTGCCGGATCCCGCATTCCGGCAATACATAGCGAACCATTTGCGAAAAGAAGGGATCAAACCCCCGGAATGGGACGGAGCAGTGATCTGTCGGCAAGACGTGGCACGCATTACCCGGATCGACATTGCCCCACCCTCGGACCGGCAGGGAAAAATCCGCTCGTTGGAAGGGATCGAACACTTCACCTCGTTGGAATACCTCGCCTTCCCGAGCCACGAGGTGATCCGTCTGGATGTGCGGAAAAATCCATCCCTGACTTATCTGGACGGCAGCTACAACGGCCTCGAAGAGATTCTTCTGGGCTCATCCGCCGCATTGACCCACTTGAAGGTCAAAGGCAACCGCCTCACCGGGTTGGATACCGAAGGACTCGTCGCATTGACCCGCCTGGAGTGTGCCGACAATCGCTTGAGCGGATTGGAAGTCGGGCATCTGAAAGGCCTGACGTATTTGGACTGCCGGAAAAACCGCTTGACAAGCCTGCAGGTGCACCGAAACGCCGCCTTGAAGGTCCTGGACTGCAGCGAAAACGTCTTGACGGAACTGGAAGTGCGCCCGCTGCGGAACCTGGAGAGTTTGGACTGCAGCCACAATCGCCTGCCGGGATTGTCGGTAGCCGGGCTATCCTGCCTTTCTATGCTCAAATGCAAACGGAACGAACTGACAACCCTGGAGATAGGGACGGGTTCGACGCTGGCCGTTTTGGAATGCGACGACAACCTTCTGACCGCATTGGACACCGGAGACAGCCTTTCGCTGCAGCGGCTCTCCTGCCGGAACAACCGCCTGTCCCGTTTGGAGGTGGAGCGCCATCCGTCGTTGACCCGCCTGGACTGCCGGGGCAACCTTTTGGAAACCCTGGATGTAAGACGGAATACCGCCTTGACCGACCTGAACTGCCAGGACAACCGTCTCGCACAGTTGGACATCTCCATGCTGCCGGCCTTGGAGACACTCTGCTGCAGCGGCAACTGCCTGAAAAACCTGTCGGTGGAAAAGAACGTTTTACTGATCGAATTGAACTGCAGCAGGAACGACCTGGTAGGATTGGACATCGCAGGATTGAGTGCCCTGACGACCTTGGACTGCAACCAAAATCGCCTCACAGAACTATCCACAGGGCAAAACACGGCTTTGGAGACCTTGCTCTGCCCGCGCAACCGCCTCACGAGTTTGGACACAGTGTCCCTCCCGGCACTCGAAACGCTGATTTGCAGCGACAACCTGTTGGAGCGCATCGACATGGAAAACTGTCCCGAACTGACGGACCTGCGGTGCGCCCGAAACCGTTTGACGGGCTTGAATGTCTGCCAAAACAGCGACCTGGAATACCTGGACTGCTCGTACAACCGATTGACAGAATTGCTCGTCGATGCCTACGGGCCGCTGGCATATCTGGACTGCTCGCACAACGCATTGACAAAGCTGGAGCTCGACCAGACCTTGGACCTGTCGTTCTTCTGCTGCCAGGACAACCCGGGCGACGGGACGGTGTTCCCCGTTACGGCATGGTTCGGCAACGATGCGATTCCCTCCGACTTCACCTCCGGCAACTGGACCTACGGGGGAAACACCATCTCGATCGACTACCGGCCGGTGGAGTGATACACAGATGCGATGAGGCGATAAGCCGGGCGGCCTGCGGCCGCCCGGCTTATCGCCTCATCGCATTATAACTCGAATTTCGTACCTTTGTCCGTCTAACGTCCCGGGCGCATCGAATGCGAAATTTCCAAGCTCGACGCAGCCCAAACGCATCCTGATCTATCCAAAAACCGAAAAAGAGCATGGATCTGAAAGCCACCTGTTTCCCCTACCGGCTTCTCTTCAAGGAACCCGCCGGCACCTCGCGCGGAGTGCTGCGCAGCAAGGAGACCTGGTTTCTCGCCCTCTCCCACGGGGGACACACCTCGGTAGGCGAATGCGCCGTATTCCGAGGACTTTCATGCGACGACCGCCCCGACTACGGAGAACGCCTGGAGGAACTGTGCCGCAGGATCTCCCACGGCGAAACACCCCGCCCGGAACAATGGGCCGACTACCCCTCGATCCGCTTCGGGTTGGAGACGGCCTTGGGCCGGCTGGAAGCCGAGCTGCGAGGCGAAGCGTACCTCGCCTCCCCCTTTACGGATGGCCAGGACAGCATTCCCATCAACGGACTGGTCTGGATGGGCGATTTCGAGCAAATGGCCCTTCGCCTCGAAGACAAACTCCGACAGGGATTCCGCTGCATCAAGATCAAGATCGGAGCCATCGACTTCGAGCGCGAACTCGAACTTCTCTCCCGTATCCGCTCCCGGTACACCCCCCGGGAGGTCGAGATCCGCGTGGATGCCAACGGAGCCTTCTCGCCCCGGGAAGCGCTCGAACGCCTGCAACGCCTGGCTGCCTTCGAACTTCACTCCATCGAACAGCCCATCGCCGCCGGTACCCCCGAAGAAATGGCCCGCCTGTGCGAACAGTCTCCCTTGCCCATCGCGCTGGACGAAGAACTCATCGGAGTGAACGACCCGAAAGAAAAACGCCGTTTGCTCAAAACGATACGCCCCCACTACATCGTGCTGAAGCCTTCGCTGGTGGGCGGCCTCGAAGCCTCCCGCCAATGGATCGAAGCGGCCGGGGAAGTCGGTGCAGGATATTGGATCACCTCCGCGCTGGAATCCAACGTGGGCTTGGACGCTATTGCGCGTTTTTCGTATCTTTCCATAAGACAGGATGCGGCTCGGCAGAGTCCCTTGCGAAAACTTCGTTTTCGATTTGCCTCTGCACTCGCCTTTCCCTATCTTTGCCAAAATCCCCTCCCCCAAGGTTTGGGAACAGGAGGGCTTTTCACCAACAACATTCCCTATCCCTTCGACGTATCGGGGGGACGTTTTCGCATCACGGCACCCGTGCCCGGCGGAACCGACATCCTGAAGTATCTGGGGAAAACGAACTGACCGCCATGGAACAGCCGGAAAAGAAAAATATCAGCATATCGATCGTCGTTCCCGTGTACAACCGTCCGGACGAAACGGACGCCCTGTTGGGCAGCATCGCCCGCCAAGCGGAAAACGGATTGGACTACGAAGTGATCATCGTCGAGGACGGTTCGTCGCTGACCTCGCAAGCCGAATGCGAAAAATGGTCCGCCACCTTGCCGGTGCGGTACTTCTATACCGAGAACTCCGGTCCAGGCGATTCGCGCAACTACGGCATGGAACGCGCCCGAGGTGACTATTTCGTCATTCTCGACTCCGACGTGCTGTTGCCCGAAAACTATTTCCAGACGCTGGAACGCCTCCTCTCCCGCCGCAATCCTGCCGACGCCTTTGCCGGCCCCGACCGGGCGCACCGTTCGTTTACCGACGTGCAAAAAGCCATCAATTACGCCATGACCTCGTTTTTGACCACCGGCGGACTGCGCGGAGGCTCGAAGGCCAACATCAGCGGGCGGCGCCAACTGCGCAGCTACAACATGGTGATCTCCGCCGAAGCCTTCCGCCGCGCCGGAGGCTTTGCCCACCAGCGCGTAGGGGAAGACATCGAATACACCCAGCGCCTGTGGCGGAACGACCTGACCACCGCCTGGTATCCCGAACTGTACGTCTATCACAAGCGCCGCGATACTTTGGGGCAATTTTTCCGCCAAACGATGGCCTTCGGCCGGGCACGCCCCATCCTCAACCGGATGTTCCCCGGGACAGCCCGACTGACGTACATGTTCCCTTCGTTTTTCCTGGTCTTCATGCTCGTCTCCGTATTGGGCGGGGTGTTCGCTCCGGTGATCCTGCTCCCGCTGGGGGTATATCTGGCGGCCATCCTC
>DVLY01000141.1 GCA_018715295.1 Candidatus Merdimorpha stercoravium
GCCGTCCGCAATTACATCAAAAAAATATCGGGAAGAGCCATGAAACATCTCAAATCGCTTTTTGTCATCTTGGCGGCAATGCTTGGCGGCGGGGTAAGTGCCCAATCGGTGGATACGGTCGCCGTGTGGAGCGAATCGATGAAGAAGGATATAAAGAACGTAGTCATCACTCCGGCGGCGTACCAAACGGACAAGGACGCCCGCTTCCCGGTGGTGTACCTGCTGCACGGCGCTACCGGCGACTACACCAACTGGATCGAGAAAGCGCCTTTCCTGCCGGAACTCGCCTCGCGTTATGGCCTGATCATCGTTTGTCCCGACGGAAATCCTTACAGCTGGTACTGGGATGCTCCGGCCGACACCACCAGCCGGTACGAGATCTACATGACGCGCGAACTGCTGCCCTACATCGACCGGCATTACCGTACGATCGCCTCGCGGGAAGGGCGTGGCATTACGGGGCTCTCGATGGGCGGACAAGGGGCGTTTTACCTGGCGTTCCGCCATCAGGACCTTTACGGGGCCTGCGCTTCGATGAGCGGAGGGCTGGACATCCAGTCGTTTCCGGCCAATGAAAACATGGAAAAAAGGTTGGGCTCGCAGGCGGAGTATCCCGAGCGGTGGGCGCAGTACAGCATCATGAACCAGTTGTATTTGCTCAAACCCGGCAGTCTGAAGATCCTGTTCGACTGCGGGACGAGCGATTCTTTCTATCCGGTGAACGAACGTTTGCACGAGTTGATGAGATACCGCCGGATCGATCACGATTTCATCTCCCGTCCGGGGAGCCACAGCTGGTCGTATTGGACCAATTCGGTAAAGTATCATTTGGTCTTCTTCGACAATTACTTCCGGGAGATGGCCGAAAAGGCGAAGTAGAACTTTTCCGGCAAATGGACCTAATCGTTGGCCTCGGGCGAGTCCCCGGGGCCTTTTGTTTGTGGAAGGGGGCGCTATAGAGAGGTTTGAGGGGGCTTTCGCGGACTGGCTTGCGGGGTGAGGGACTGGCAGTTCGGAAGGGAAAAGTGTCGGTTTCGGGGCTTTTTTTGCATCGATATTATTGCTAATTTCGCGGTGCTTAAAAAAACAGGGGTATGAACTGGTTGTACGAGCTTTTTTTCGGATCGGGAATCGCCCATACGGTGGCCGTTTTTTCGGTGGTGATCGCCCTGGGCGTACTCTTGGGAAAAATCAAAGTATGGGGCATTTCGCTGGGGATCACCTGGGTGCTTTTTGCCGGGATCTTCCTTTCCCACATCGGAATGCGGATCGAGCCCTCGATCCTGGGCTTTGTCAAGGAGTTCGGCCTTATTCTCTTCGTCTATACCATCGGTATGCAGGTCGGGCCGGGCTTCTTCTCGGCGTTCAAACGCGGAGGGCTTCGCCTGAACATGTTTGCCATCCTGATCGTGGCATTGGGCGTGCTGACCACCCTGTGTATCTTTTGGGCCACCGGGACGCCGATCACCACGATGGTAGGTATCCTTTCGGGTGCGGTAACCAATACCCCCGGTTTGGGTGCGGCTCAGCAAGCGGTGGAGGACATGGGCGGGGACGATCCGACCATTGCGATGGGATATGCGGTGGCGTATCCGTTGGGGGTGATCGGGATCATCCTGGTGTATATGCTGCTGCGGGCAGTGTTCCGGATCGATTATGGCAAGGAAACCGAGGCGGCGCAGAACCGTGCGGCCGAGAAGATGGCGCGCGCCACCCACGTCTCGATGCAGGTGAACAACCCGGCCATCTTCGGCAAGACGATCCGGGAGATTTCCCATCTGGTAGGCAAGAAATTCGTCGCTTCGCGGGTGCTGCATGCCGACGGTTCGGTGGAGATAGGCAGTTCGAATACCGTGTTGGGCGAGGGAGACCGTTTGCTGGTCATCGCGGCGCGGCAGGACATGGAAGCTATCACGGCTTTCATCGGTTCGCGGGTGGAAGAAATGCACCGCGCCGATTGGCAGAAACTGGACGAACAGTTGGTCTCGCGGCGCATCATGGTTACCCGCAGTGAATTTAACGGGCGTTTGCTCGGGGAATTGCACATCCAGCGTGCCTACGGAGTGAACATTACCCGGGTCAATCGTGCGGGGCTCGACCTGGTAGCGCATCCCGAGTTGGCGCTGCAAGTGGGCGACCGGGTAACGGTCGTAGGACCGGAGCGGAACATCGCGGGCGTGGAAAAACTGCTGGGCAATTCGATGCGGCGCCTGCGCGAACCGAACCTGATCACGATCTTCGTGGGAATTTTCCTGGGAGTGGCCCTGGGTTCCATCCCGTTCGTTTTCCCGGGGGTACCGCAGCCGGTGAAGTTGGGATTGGCCGGGGGGCCGCTTATCGTGGCGATCCTGGTGAGCCGTTTCGGGCCGAGTTTCAAACTGGTTACTTACACCACGGCCAGTGCCAACCTGATGTTGCGCGAGGTGGGCATTGCGCTTTTCCTGGCGGCGGTGGGTCTGGGCGCCGGGGAGGACTTCGTGGCTACGGTGGTCGATGGCGGCGGTTTGATATGGGTGTGGTACGGATTTTTGATCACCGTGATCCCGCTGTGCGTGGCGGGAGTGATCGCGCGCCTGGCCTTCCGGATGAATTATTTTACCCTGCTCGGCCTGATCGCCGGGGCGACGACCGACCCGCCGGCTTTGGCCTTTTCCAACGAGCAGAC
>DVLY01000142.1 GCA_018715295.1 Candidatus Merdimorpha stercoravium
CGGAAAAAAACGGCGAAAAAAAGTTTTTCACTCCAGCCGAACAACTTAAAAAAAAGTTCGTATATTTGCATCCGCCTTGGAAAAGGCTCATTTTGCTCGTATATTACTCATTATCAAAGTCAAATATTTGATTGATAGAGTGATAGCGAAATAAGTGTGCCTTTGCCGCATCGAGGAAGAACGAGCGGTGCGGGGCTTTCACAGAAACACACATAGAACCTATGAAAGGTCTTATCCAATACATCAAGGATTCCTGGAACGAATTGTTCGGGGGAAAAGTTACTTGGCCCACGTGGGAAGAAGCGCAAAAGCAGACTTGGATCGTAGCCATCGCCACGCTGATCCTGGCCGGTGCTACCGCTGCGGTGGACTTCCTGTTCAACAACGCCATCCAGGGAATATTCAGACTTCTCAACTAACCGGAAAAAACAACGGGCAAAATGGCAGAAACTACCAAGAAGTGGTACGTGGTGCGGGCTATCAGCGGCCAGGAACTCAAGGTAAAGAGCTACATCGAGCAGGAAATCGCACGGCTGGGCATGAACGACTACCTGGCCGGTGTAATGGTGCCGATGGAGAAGTTCTTTTCGGTTTCGGGCGGCAAGAAAGTCAGCAAGGAACGCCCTTTCTTCCCGGGCTACGTGATGATCGAAGCCAACCTGGACGGTGAAATGCTCCACCTGCTCAAAGGGATTCCCGGTGTAGTGGGCTTTCTGAGCGACCGTCCCGGAGGCGATCCGGTGCCGCTGCGCAAGAGCGAAGTCAACCGGATGCTGGGCAAGGTCGACGAGATGGCCGACATGCCCGAATCGGTGGTTATCCCGTTCGTGGTCGGCGAAGCGGTCAAAGTAGTCGACGGACCGTTCAACGGGTTCGACGGTACGGTGGAAGAAGTGAACAGCGAAAAACGCAAACTCAAGGTCGAGGTCAAGATCTTCGGCCGGAAAACCCCGCTGGAGTTGAATTTTTCCCAGGTGGAGAAGGTATAACATACCTCCCCCGGTGGAAAACGGAAAAAAGAAAATGTTACGCCAAAGATAGTCCCGGAGGGTTTGCTTCCAATTTTTGACCCGAAAGGACGGAAACAATTTTCAGTCAAAACAAAATGGCAAAAGAAATCTTCAAAAAGATCAAATTGCAGTGCAAGGGCGGAGCCGCCAACCCCTCTCCGCCAATCGGTCCTGCGCTTGGTTCGGCCGGTGTGAACATCATGGATTTCTGCAAACAGTTCAATGCGCGTACCCAGGACAAACAGGGTAAGTTGCTGCCTGTGCAGATCACCGTGTACACCGACAAGTCGTTCGACTTCGTCATCAAGACCACCCCGGTAGCCGTTCAGCTGATGGAAGCCGCCAAGATCAAGTCGGCCTCCGGCGAACCCAACCGCAAAAAGGTAGCCGCCATCACCTGGGATCAGGTCAAGGAAATCGCTGCCGACAAGATGCCGGACCTGAATGCTTTCACCATCGAGAGCGCCATGTCCATGGTAGCCGGTACCGCTCGTTCAATGGGTATAACCATCAAGGGAGAGTCTCCTTTGAAAAAATCCTAATCAAGCATCATGGCAAAACTGACAAAGAACCAGAAAGTAGCTGTAGCCAAGCTTGAGAAGAACAAGCTCTACACCGTGGAAGAAGCGTGTGCGCTGGTAAAAGAAACCTCGACCACCAAATTCGACGCTTCGGTGGACATCGCCGTCCGCCTGGGCGTAGACCCTCGTAAGGCCAACCAGATGGTTCGCGGCGTGGTATCCCTGCCCAACGGTACGGGTAAAAGCGTACGCGTACTGGCGCTGGTAACCCCCGACAAGGAAGCGGAAGCTACCGAAGCCGGTGCCGACTACGTAGGTCTGGACGAATACCTGGACAAGATCAAAGGCGGCTGGGCCGAAGTCGATGTGATCATCACCGTACCGGCCGTAATGGGCAAGTTGGGACCTCTGGGTCGTATTCTGGGACCCCGCGGCCTGATGCCGAACCCCAAGTCCGGTACCGTAACGATGGAAGTGGGCAAAGCCGTCAAGGAAGTGAAAGCCGGTAAGATCGACTTCAAGGTCGACCGTTACGGGATCGTTCACGCTGCGATCGGCAAAGTGTCGTTCGATGCGCCGAAAATCGCCGAGAACGCCCTGGAGTTGCTCCACACCCTGAACAAGATGAAACCGGCCTCCGCCAAGGGCGTCTACATGAAGAGCGTTACGCTCTCCAGCACGATGGGCCCGGGAGTACCTGTAGATCCGAAAACCGTCTAACTCCTAGAATGATAAGATTATGACAAGAGAAGAGAAATCGCAGGTTATAGCCTCCATCACTCAGGAACTCGGCGGTCACGGCGTGATCTATCTGGCCGATATTTCCACCCTCAATGCTGCTGCCACCGACAAACTGCGCCGCGCTTGCTTCAATGCCGGCGTTCGTCTGGAAGTAGTCAAGAACACGCTTTTGGCCAAGGCGATGGAAGCCTGCGACAAGGATTTCCAGAACCTGACCGAAACCCTGAAGGGAAACACCGCTCTGATGCTTTTCAACGGAGCTGCCAACGTTCCCGGAAAGGTTATCAAGGATTTCCGTAAAAGCTCCGAGCGTCCCCTGCTCAAAGGCGCATGGATCGACAACGAGATCTATGTCGGCGACGATCAGTTGGGTACGCTGGCCAGCATCAAGTCCCGCGAGGAACTCATCGGCGAAATCATCGGCCTGTTGCAGTCTCCGATCCGCCGCCTGATCTCGGCCCTGGAGAACAAAGGCGAAGCCGCCGAAGCAAATGCAGAGGCCGCCGCAGCCGAAGAACCCAAAGCGGAATCCGCCGAATAATTCCCTCGAAACGCATTTATCACATTATTAACTAAGTCAAAAAAATCAAAATGGCAGATCTGAAAAAACTCGCTGAAGAACTGGTGAACCTGAGCGTAAAAGATGTTCAGGAACTGGGCAACATACTCAAAGAAGAATACGGCATCGAACCCGCAGCCGCAGCCGTAGTAGTAGCCGCCGGAGACGGCGCTGGTGCTGCTGCAGCCGAGGAGAAGACCGAATTCGACGTGATCCTCAAGGAAGCTGGTGCAGAGAAACTGAAAGTCGTAAAGGCTGTCAAGGAACTCACCGGTCTCGGTCTGAAGGAAGCCAAGGAATTGGTAGACGGCGCTCCTTCCACCATCAAGGAAGGCCTGCCCAAGGACGAGGCTATGAACATCAAGAGCCACCTCGAAGAAGTTGGCGCCCAGGTAGAAGTCAAATAACCGACTTCTTTCCTTGCAAAAGGCTTAGGTCGTAGCGGTTTTTCAACCTCTAGAGGCCTAAGCCCTTTTGCTCTTTTATTCATTTTTCTTTTAATTAAAAATAAATTCCATTGGCCCAGACTGTTAACCCCAGCAGAGTCAGCTTTGCTTCGGTAAAGAATCCGGTCGACTATCCCGATTTTCTGGACATCCAGATCAAATCGTTCCGGGATTTCTTCCAACTCGAAACCAAATCTGACGAAAGAAAAAACGAAGGACTCTACAAGACTTTCTGCGAGAACTTCCCCATAACAGACACGCGAAACCAGTTTGTACTGGAGTTTATTGACTATTTCGTCGATCCGCCGCGCTACTCCATCGAGGAGTGCATCGAACGTGGACTCACCTACAGCGTACCGCTGAAGGCCCGCTTGAAACTGTACTGCACCGATCCGGATCACGAGGACTTCGAGACCATCGTGCAGGACGTGTACCTGGGAACCATCCCGTACATGACCCCTTCGGGCACGTTCGTGATCAACGGTGCCGAACGCATCGTCGTTTCCCAGTTGCACCGTTCGCCCGGCGTATTCTTCGGGCAGTCTTTCCACGCCAACGGAACCAAACTTTACTCGGCGCGCATCATTCCCTTCAAGGGGTCGTGGATGGAATTTGCCACGGACATCAACAACGTGATGTACGCCTACATCGACCGGAAAAAGAAACTTCCCCTCACTACCCTGCTGCGTGCCATCGGTTACGAACGCGACAAGGACATCCTCGACATCTTCGACCTGGCCGAGGAGGTGAAAGTGAGCAAAACGGGACTCAAGAAGTACATCGGCCGCCGTTTGGCTGCGCGCGTACTGAAAACCTGGGTGGAGGACTTCGTGGACGAAGATACCGGCGAGGTCGTATCCATCGAACGTAACGAACAGATCCTCGACCGGGATACCATCCTGGAAAAGGAAAACATCGACGAGATCGTCGATGCCGGAGTGAAGACCATCCTCCTGCACAAGGAAGACAGCACCAGCTCCGAATATTCCATCATTTACAACACCCTTCAGAAAGACCCGACCAACTCCGAAAAGGAGGCCGTCGAACACATATACCGGCAGTTGCGCAATGCCGAGCCGCCGGATGAAGAGACCGCACGCGGTATCATCGAAAAACTGTTCTTCTCGGACACCCGCTATTCGCTGGGCGATGTAGGCCGTTACCGGATCAACAAAAAACTGGGGCTCGACACCCCGCTGTCCGTACAGGTGCTCACCAAGGAGGACATCATCACCATCGTGAAGTACCTGATCGAACTGATCAACTCCAAGAGCGAGGTGGACGACATCGACCACTTGTCCAACCGTCGCGTACGCACCGTAGGCGAACAGCTGGCTGCCCAGTTCGGCGTCGGCCTGGCGCGTATGGCCCGTACCATCCGTGAACGGATGAACGTGCGCGACAACGAGGTGTTCACCCCGATCGACCTGATCAATGCCAAGACGCTTTCCTCGGTGATCAATTCGTTCTTCGGCACCAACCAGCTATCGCAGTTCATGGACCAGACCAACCCCTTGGCCGAGATCACGCACAAGCGCCGTCTCTCCGCCCTGGGTCCCGGCGGTCTGTCGCGCGAGCGCGCCGGTTTCGAGGTGCGCGACGTACACTACACGCACTACGGACGTCTTTGCCCGATCGAAACGCCGGAAGGTCCGAACATCGGTCTGATCTCCTCCCTGTGCGTTTACGCCAAGGTGGACGACATGGGCTTCATCCAGACGCCGTACCACGAAGTGGAAAACGGACGGGTGAAATTCGAGAACGAACCGGTGTACCTGAGCGCCGAATCGGAAGAAGGCAAGATCTTCACCCAGGCCAACGTCGAGGTGGACGACCAGGGCAACATCCTTCCGGAGCGTGTCAAGGCCCGCAAGGAGAGCGACTTCCCCATCGCCGACCGCACCGAAGTGGACTACATGGACGTTGCCCCGAACCAGATCGCCTCGATCTCCGCATCGCTCATCCCGTTCCTGGAACACGACGACGCCAACCGTGCCCTGATGGGATCGAACATGATGCGTCAGGCCGTTCCCTTGCTCAAACCCGAAGCCCCCATCGTCGGCACGGGACTGGAAGCCCGCGTGGCCAAGGATTCCCGCGTACTGATGAACGCCGAAGGCTCGGGCGAAGTGGTCTACGTGGATGCCGACAAGATCACCATCCGCTACGACCGCACGGACGACCAGCGTCTGGTCAGCTTCGATCCGGACGAGAAGACCTATCACCTGATCAAATTCCGCAAGACCAACCAGTCCACCAACATCACCCTGAAACCCATCGTCCGCAAGGGCGACCGGGTGGAAAAAGGCCAGGTACTGTGCGAGGGCTACGCTACGCAAAACGGCGAACTGGCCCTGGGACGCAACCTGCTGGTGGCCTTCATGCCGTGGAAGGGGTACAACTACGAGGACGGTATCGTCATCTCGCAGCGTGTAGTCAAGGAGGACATCTTTACCTCCATCCACATCGACGAATATCCGTTGGAAGTGCGCGACACCAAACTGGGTGCCGAGGAACTGACCAACGACATCCCGAACGTATCCGAGGAAGCGACCAAGGAACTCGATGAAAACGGTATGATCCGCATCGGGGCCGAGGTCAACCCGGGCGACATCATCATCGGTAAGATCACCCCGAAGGGCGAATCGGATCCTTCGCCGGAAGAAAAGCTCCTGCGCGCCATCTTCGGCGACAAGGCCGGCGACGTCAAGGACGCTTCCCTGAAGGCCAATCCTTCGCTGCACGGAGTGGTGATCGGCAAAAAGCTGTTCTCGCGCGCCGTGAAGGACAAGAAACGCCGCAATGCCGACAAGGAAGAAATGGAGCGCCTGGATGCCGAATACGCCGCTTCGTTTGAAAAGCTGCGCGGCACGCTGCTCGAAAAGTTGTTCTCGATCGTCAACGGAAAGACCTCGCAAGGGGTTACCAACGACCTGGGCGAAGTGATCATTCCCAAGGGAACGAAATTCTCGCTCAAGATCCTCCAGTCGCTCGAGGACTACGAACATCTCAATACCTCCAACTGGACGGCGGACAAGGCCAAGAACTTCCTCGTCTCGGAGCTCATCCACAACTTCAAGATCAAGGTAAACGACCTCCAGGGAGCCCTTCGCCGCGAGAAATTCACCCTGACGGTGGGCGACGAACTGCCGGCCGGGATCATCAAGCTGGCCAAGGTTTACATCGCCAAGAAGCGCAAACTGCGCGTGGGCGACAAGATGGCCGGCCGCCACGGAAACAAGGGTATCGTGGCCAAGATCGTCCGCGAAGAGGACATGCCGTTCCTGGCGGACGGAACGCCGGTGGACATCGTGCTCAACCCGCTGGGTGTGCCTTCGCGAATGAACCTGGGACAGATCTACGAAACGGTGCTCGGCTGGGCCGGACGCAAGCTCGGCATGAAGTTCGCTACGCCGATCTTCGACGGTGCTTCCCTGGAGCAAATCACCGAACTGACCGACAAAGCCGGTTTGCCGCGCTACGGCCACACCTACCTCTACGACGGGGGCACGGGCGAGCGCTTCGACCAGGCGGCTACCGTGGGCGTGATCTACATGCTCAAACTGGGCCACATGGTCGACGACAAGATGCACGCACGTTCCATCGGACCGTACTCGCTGATCACCCAGCAGCCTCTGGGCGGTAAAGCGCAATTCGGCGGCCAGCGTTTCGGAGAGATGGAGGTATGGGCGCTCGAGGCCTTCGGCGCGTCCAACATCCTGCGCGAGATCCTGACCATCAAGTCCGACGACGTGGTAGGCCGTGCCAAATCCTACGAAGCCATCGTCAAGGGCGAACCGATGCCGACCCCGGGCATTCCGGAGTCGTTCAACGTGCTGCTGCACGAGCTCAAGGGTCTGGGTCTCGATGTCCGTTTCGAAGACTGACCCGCAGGCCCCCGGGGGCGGAACTTCCCCCGGAGGCTGTTTTCGGTATAAGATTTTCAAACAAAGCAATACAAGCAAAAGCAAATGGCTTTAGGTAAAGAAAACAAAGCAACCAGCGGCTTCAGAAAGATAACCATCGGCCTGGCTTCGCCGGAAACCATCCTGGCACAGTCCTACGGCGAGGTGCTCAAACCGGAAACCATCAACTACCGCACCCACAAACCCGAGCGCGACGGTCTGTTCTGTGAACGCATCTTCGGCCCGGTAAAAGACTACGAGTGCGCCTGCGGAAAATACAAGCGCATCCGTTACAAAGGCATCGTGTGCGACCGTTGCGGAGTGGAAGTAACCGAAAAGAAAGTGCGCCGCGAACGCACCGGGCACATCAACCTGGTGGTTCCGGTAGCGCACATCTGGTACTTCCGCAGCCTGCCCAACAAGATCGGTTACCTGTTGGGGCTTCCCTCCAAGAAGCTCGATATGATCATCTACTACGAGCGTTACATCGTCATCAACCCCGGAGTAGCCAAACGTCCTACGGGCGAGCCGCTCCAGAAGATGGAACTGCTCACCGAGGAAGAATACCTCGACATCGTCGATGCGCTGCCCGAAGACAACCAGTACCTGGACGATGCCAACCCCGACAAGTTCATCGCCAAGATGGGTGCCGAGGCACTGCTGGACCTGCTGCACGAGATCGACCTGGACCAGCTCTCCTATAAATTGCGCGACAGCGTTTCGCACGAAACCTCCAAACAGCGCAAGACCGAAGCACTCAAACGCCTGCAAATCGTCGAGGCGTTCCGAGAGGCCCAGAAGACGCGTGAAAACCGTCCCGAATGGATGATCATGAAGGTCATTCCCGTCATCCCGCCCGAGTTGCGCCCGCTGGTGCCGCTCGACGGAGGCCGTTTCGCCACTTCGGACCTCAACGACCTGTACCGCCGGGTGATCATCCGCAACAACCGCCTCAAACGCCTGATCGAGATCAAGGCCCCGGAAGTGATCCTGCGCAACGAAAAGCGCATGTTGCAGGAAGCTGTCGATTCGCTCTTCGACAACACCCGCAAGGCTTCGGCCGTCAAGACCGAGTCCAACCGGGCACTCAAGTCGCTCTCCGACTCGCTGAAAGGAAAACAGGGTCGTTTCCGTCAGAACCTGCTGGGTAAACGTGTGGACTACTCCGCCCGTTCGGTCATCGTTTCCGGACCGGAGCTCAAGATCTACGAATGCGGGCTGCCCAAAGACATGGCCGCCGAGCTCTACAAACCGTTCATCATCCGCAAACTCATCGAGCGCGGCATCGTCAAGACGGTCAAGAGCGCCAAGAAGATCATCGACCGCCGCGATCCGGTGGTATGGGACATCCTGGAAAACGTCATCAAGGGCCATCCGGTACTGCTCAACCGCGCCCCGACGCTGCACCGTTTGTCCATCCAGGCTTTCCAGCCGCGCCTGATCGAAGGCAAGGCCATCCAGCTGCACCCGCTGGTCTGCACCGGGTTCAACGCCGACTTCGACGGCGACCAGATGGCCGTGCACCTGCCGCTGGGACCGGAAGCCATCCTGGAAGCCCAACTGCTGATGCTCGCCTCGCACAACATCCTCAACCCGGCCAACGGTTCCCCGATCACCGTTCCTTCGCAGGACATGGTACTCGGACTGTACTACATGACCAAGGAACGCCATTCCACCGAAACGGAAAAAGTACCGGGCGAAGGCATGACGTTCTACTCGCCGGAGGAAGTGCGCATTGCCTACAACGAGGGGAAAGTCAACCTGCAGGCTCCCATCAAGGTACGCCTGGACATCTGGGAAGACGGCAAGACCGTGCGCAAGATCGTCGATACGACCGTGGGCCGCGTATTCTTCAACGACGTGGTTCCGTTCAAGGCCGGCTACATCAATACGGTGATCAAAAAGAACACCCTGCGCGACATCATTGCCCACGTGCTCAAATGCACCGACATCCCCACCACGACCAAATTCCTGGACGACATCAAAGCCATGGGATACGATCGTGCCTTCCGCGGCGGACTGTCCTTCTCCCTGGCCGACATCCTGATTCCGGAGGCCAAGCAGGCGCTCATCGCCGAGGCCAACGAAAAGGTGGAGACCACCATGGAGCAGTACAACATGGGTGCTATCACCAACAACGAACGGTACAACATCATCATCGATGCGTGGTCGGCCGCTACCAACCTGATCGCCGAGGCCGCCATGAAGACCCTCAAGGAAGACAAGCAGGGCTTCAACTCGGTGTACATGATGCTCGACTCGGGAGCCCGTGGTTCCAAGGCGCAGATCAGCCAGCTCACCGGTATGCGAGGCCTGATGGCCAAACCGCAAAAATCCGGCTCGGGCGGCGCGGACATCATCGAAAACCCGATCATCTCCAACTTCAAGGAAGGTCTGTCCATCCTCGAGTTCTTCATCTCCACGCACGGTGCCCGTAAAGGTCTGGCCGATACCGCCCTGAAGACGGCCGACGCCGGTTACCTCACCCGCCGTCTGGTGGACGTGGCACAGGACGTGATCATCAACGAAGAAGACTGCGGCACCCTGCGCGGCATCGAAGTTTCGGCCCTGAAGGAAAACGACGTGGTGCGCGAGACGCTCGCCAGCCGCATCCTGGGTCGCGTATCCCTGCACGATGTGGAAGACCCCCGCGACGGACACATCCTGGTACACGCCGGAGAAGAGATCACCGACCCGATCGCCAAAGCGATCGAAGAGGCCGGCGTGGAAACGGTGGAAGTCCGTTCGCCCCTTACCTGCGAAGCGCGCCACGGTATCTGCGCCAAGTGCTACGGGCGCAACCTGGCTACCGGCCGCATGGTTCAGAAAGGCGAAGCGGTCGGCGTGATCGCAGCCCAGTCCATCGGTGAACCGGGTACGCAGCTTACCCTCCGCACCTTCCACCAGGGAGGTACCGCCGGAGCAGCCGCTGCCGAATCCAGCATCAAGGCCAAAGCCGACGGGATCATCGAATTCGACGACCTGCGCACCATCGCCACCCAGGACCAGGAAGGCGTGGACTGCGACATCGTCATCTCCCGTACCACGGAAATGCACATCCTGGATCCCAAGACCAAGCTCATGCTTTCCACCCACAACATCCCCTACGGTGGTTTCCTGTACAAGAAAGCCGACCAGGAGGTCGCCAAAGGCGAGATGATCTGCCAGTGGGATCCGCACAATGCGCTGATCCTCTCCGAAACGGCCGGTAAGATCGCCTACGAGGACATCGAACAGGGACAGTCCTACCAGGTGGAGATCGACGACCAGACGGGCTTCCAGGAAAAGATCATTTCCGAATCCAAGAACAAGAAACTCATCCCCACAGTCATCATCAACGACACCAAGGGCAACGTCATCAAATCGTACAACCTGCCGGTGGGCGCCCACCTGATGGTGGACAACGGCGCCAAGGTAAAAGCCGGACAAATCCTGGTGAAGATCCCGCGCCGCAGCGCGAAAGCGGGCGACATCACCGGTGGTCTGCCCCGCGTTACCGAGCTCTTCGAGGCGCGCAACCCGTCCAACCCGGCCGTTGTTTCCGAGATCGACGGCGTGGTACGCCTGGGAGCCATCAAGCGCGGCAACAAGGAGATCATCATCACCTCCAAGAGCGGTGAAGAACGCCGCTACCTGGTCAAGCTCTCCAACCAGATCCTCGTCCAGGACAACGACTACGTACGCGCCGGCAGCCCGCTGTCCGAAGGGGCGATTTCCCCGGACGACATCCTGCGTATCAAGGGCCCGAACGAAGTTCAGGAATACCTGGTAAACGAAGTGCAGGGCGTGTACCGGATGCAGGGCGTGGTGATCAACGACAAGCACTTCGAAGTGATCGTCCGCCAGATGATGCGCAAGGTGATGATCATCGATCCGGGCGACACGCAGTTCCTCGAAGGCCAGTCCGTCCACAAACGCGACTTCACCGATGCCAACGACGCCCTCTTCGGCATCAAAGTCGTTACCGATGCCGGCGATTCGGAAAACCTGCATCCCGGACAGATGGTTACCCTGCGTCAGCTCAAGGACGAAAACTCCACGCTCAAACGCGCGGACAAAAAGCAAGTCGAAGCGCGCGATGCGATCCCCGCAACGGCCGAACCGATGCTTCAGGGTATCACCCGGGCTTCGCTGCAGACGCACTCGTTCATCTCTGCCGCATCCTTCCAGGAAACGACCAAGGTGCTCAACGAAGCAGCCGTCGCTGCCAAGGAAGACTACCTCGAGGGCCTGAAGGAAAACGTCATCGTAGGGCACAAGATCCCGGCCGGAACCGGTCTGCGCGAATACGAAGACTTGATCGTCGGCTCGAAGGACGAATACGAACAGCTGCGCAAGAACCTGCAAAACGACGGCGACCAGGAGTAATCTCCCTCGCTTCGATCCTTCTGAAAACGCCCTCCACGTCTCGTGGAGGGCGTTTTTTCTGCCCGTCGCCGCGCCCAAAGCCGGCGCTCCCCGGACGCCCCTTCACACCGCGCTAAAATCCCCTTAAAATCCCGCCCGGTTTGCCCGAAACCCGCCGTTTTTCAGTAACTTTACTCCCTCGAAAAACACCACCATTCCCCATCTCTATGGAAGACCCGAAAAATCCCCCCAAAATCGACATCGAACTCACCGACGCCCAGGCACAAGGCGTCTATTCCAACCTGGCCATCATCAACCATTCCCCGAGCGAATTCGTCGTGGACTACCTCTCGCTGATGCCCGGGGTTCCCAAAGCCCGCGTCGTCTCCCGGGTGATCCTCACCCCGATGAACGCCAAGAAAATGCTCGGAGCCCTGGCAGAGAACGTCCGCCGCTACGAGGCCCTCTTCGGCGAGATCCGCGATACGGAGGCCGTTCCCCCCGCCCCGCGCGGAGAGGCCTAAAAATATTGCTCTCTCCATGAACAGATAAGCGCAGAATGTCGTAATTTTGCACCGCTGAAAAGTTCCGGAAACGAAATCAATAATCAATCCATAAAAACTTACAAAAAATGAGCTTGATCACAGAAATCCATGCCAGACAAGTCCTCGACTCGCGGGGCAACCCTACCGTCGAAGTGGAAGTGTACACCGAAAGCGGCGCTATGGGCCGTGCCATCGTTCCCTCGGGAGCATCCACCGGTGAATACGAGGCTGTCGAACTTCGCGACGGCGACAAGAGCAAATACATGGGCAAAGGTGTCCTGAAAGCCGTTGCCAACGTAAACGAAAAGATCGCTCCGGAACTCATCGGCTGCGACGTATTCGACCAGGTAGGCATCGACAAAGCGATGATCGCGCTGGACGGCACCAAAAACAAAGGCAATCTGGGCGCCAACGCCATCCTCGGCGTATCGCTGGCTGTGGCCAAAGCCGCTGCCGACGAACTCGGCCTGCCGCTGTACCGCTACGTAGGCGGCGTAAACGCCAAGGTATTGCCCGTTCCGATGATGAACATCATCAACGGCGGTGCACACTCCGACGCTCCGATCGCATTCCAGGAATTCATGATCCAGCCGGTAAACGCCGATAGCTTTGCTACCGCCATCCGCATGGGCAGCGAGATTTTCCACAACCTCAAGAAACTGATCCACGACCGCGGCCTGTCCACCGCTGTGGGCGACGAAGGCGGTTTCGCTCCGACGTTCAAAGGCACGGAAGACGCACTCGACACCATCATGGCCGCCATCGAAGCCGCCGGTTACAAACCGGGCAAGGACGTAACGCTGGCCATGGACTGCGCTTCGTCCGAGTTCTACAAAGACGGCGTGTACGACTACACGGTTTATGAAGGCAAGAACGGTGCCAAACGCACCTCGAAAGAGCAGGCCGAATACCTCGCTTCGCTGGTAGCCAAATACCCCATCATGTCCATCGAGGACGGTATGGACCAGAACGACTGGGAAGGCTGGAAACTGCTCACCGAGAAGATCGGCGACCGCTGCCAGTTGGTAGGCGACGACTTGTTCGTAACCAACGTAGAACGTCTGGAGAAAGGCATCAAGGCCGGTGTGGGCAACGCCCTGCTGGTGAAAGTAAACCAGATCGGTTCGCTGACCGAAACGATCGATGCCGTAGAAATGGCACACCGCGCCGGTTACACCACCGTGATGTCGCACCGCTCCGGCGAATCGGAGGACGCTACCATCGCCGACCTGGCCGTAGCCCTGAACTGCGGACAGATCAAGACCGGATCGGCTTCGCGTTCGGACCGCATGGCCAAGTACAACCAGTTGCTGCGCATCGAGGATCAACTCGGCGATACGGCACAATATCCTTGCTTCAAGGCTTTCAAGGTGGACTTCCAGTACAAGGCCCCCGCAGCCAAGAAAGCTCCCGCTAAAAAAGCTGCGAAGAAGTAAGTCTTTCCGGCTTCTTTCATACTCAACGCCCGGCGCGGATGCGCCGGGCGTTTTTTATACCCGGAATGGCCTCTCGCTTGCCCGCCTGGGGCGTTTTTGTGGAACAAGAAATCTTATCGTTCCTTGACCACCTCCTCGGCCTTGGCCAAAGCCTCCACCAACCCCTCGGGATTCTTCCCGCCGGCCGTCGCATACGTCGGCTGACCTCCGCCGCCGCCGCCGATGCACCGGGCCAGATCGCGGACCAGGTTGCCGGCATGCCAGCCGTGCTCGCGAACCAGGTCCTCGGAGATCAAGACGGAAATCCCCGCCTTGCGGTTGTTTTCCTTGTTGCCGATCACCACGAAAGCATGATCGACCTCGTTGCCCAATTCGAAGATCAAACTCTTGACAAACACCGGATCGAGTTCCACCACGCCCGAGACAAAATTGCAATCCCCCACGGGCTGCATCGAGCGCTTGAGCTCGTCCTTGAGCCGGGCCACCTTCTGGCGCAGGAAGCCTTCCACTTCCTTGCGCAGGGCCGCATTTTCGGCCACCATCGTTACGGCCGCTTTCTCCAGGTCGTGATTGCCTTTGAAAATATCGCGCAGGACGGCCAGTTCGTGCTCACGCTGACGGTAATACTTGACCGCCTCGTCGCCCGTAATGGCCTCGATGCGGCGGATCCCCGCCGCAATCGCCCCCTCGGAGAGGATCTTGAACAAACGGATCCGCAGCGTATTGTCCACATGCGTTCCTCCGCACAACTCGTAACTGTCCCCGAAACGGACGGTCCGCACCCGGTCGCCGTACTTCTCGCTGAACAGAGCCGTAACCCCTTCGGCGAGCGCCTGGCGGTAATCCTTCTCGCGGTCCTCCTGCAAAGCGTACCCCGCTTTGATGTCCCGGTTCACCAATTCCTCCACCTGCCGCAGTTGTTCGTCGGTCATCTTGGAGAAATGCGAGAAGTCAAAACGAAGCCCCTCGGGACCGACGGCCGAACCTTTCTGCTCGACATGGGTACCCAGTACCGTACGCAGTGCCTTGTGCAGTAAATGCGTGGCCGAATGGTTGCACGCGGTAGCCATCCGGCGTTCCCCGTCGACCACCGCCCGGAACGTAGCGTTGAGATGGACTCCTTCGGGCAGATTTTTGACAATATGGATCGGGACATTGTTTTCCTTGATCGTCGCCAGAACCTCGGTGCGGTGTCCGTTCTCGTCTTCGAGATAGCCGGTATCGCCCACCTGACCGCCGCTCTCGGCGTAGAAAGGCGTTACGGGAAATACCAGTTGGTAAAACGCACCCTTCTTGTTTTCCACCCGGCGGTATTTTGCGATCCGCACGTCGCATTCCAGCGTATCGTACCCCACAAATACACAACCCGTCTCGTCCGAGAGGATCTCCCAGTCGTCCACCCGGGTAGCGGCCGCGCGGCGCGCGCGCTCCTTTTGCGCCTGCATCTGCTGCTCGAACCCTTCGACATCTACCGAGAAACCGGCCTCGCGCGCCAGCAATTCGGTCAGGTCCAACGGAAATCCGTACGTGTCGTACAACTCGAACGCCTTCTCGCCTGCGATGACCTTCCCTTGCGTATCGACCACGATCTGGTTGAGCCGCGCCAAGCCTTTTTCCAAGGTCGAAAGGAAGGAGAGTTCCTCCTCGCGCACCACGCTTTCGATCAGTTTGCGCCCGGCGCGCAATTCGGGGAACGAATCGCCCATCTCGCGATCCATCACCTCGACCAGCCGGTACATGAACGGTTCGCGCAGGTCGAGGAACGAATACCCGTAGCGCACCGCCCGGCGCAGGATGCGGCGGATCACATAGCCCGCCCCCGCATTGGACGGCAGCTGACCGTCGGCAATGGCAAAAGCCACCGCGCGGATATGGTCGGCCACCACCCGGATGGCCACGTCGGTCTGCGGATCCTCTCCGTAGCGTTTTCCGGACATCTGCTCCAAGGCATGGATGTAAGGCATGAAAATATCCGTGTCGTAGTTGGAAGCCTTGCCTTCCAGGGTGCGGCAAAGCCGCTCGAAGCCCATACCGGTATCCACGCAGCGCGCCGGCAGCGGCTCCAGCGAACCGTCGGCGCGGCGGTTGTACTGCATGAAGACCAGATTCCAGATTTCGATCACCTGGGGATTGTCCCCGTTGACCAGATCGCGTCCCGGTACCGCCGCCCGCTCGGCGGCAGGGCGCAGATCGACATGTATCTCCGAGGAAGGACCGCAGGGCCCCTGGTCGCCCATCTCCCAGAAATTGTCGTGCTTGTTGCCCATCACGATGCGGGACTCGGGTACGTATTTCTTCCAGATCTCATACGCCTCGAGGTCCTTCTCCAGACCTTCAGTCGCATCGCCCTCGAACACGGTTACGTAGAGGATCTCCGGATCGATGCCGTACACCTGGGTGAGGAGTTCCCACGCCCAGGCGATGGCTTCCTCCTTGAAATAGTCGCCGAAGGACCAGTTGCCCAGCATCTCGAACATCGTGTGGTGATACGTATCCACGCCCACTTCCTCCAGGTCGTTGTGCTTTCCGGATACGCGCAGGCACTTCTGCGTGTCGGCCACGCGGGGAAAACGCGCCGGGGCGAGCCCGAGAAAGATGTCCTTGAACTGGTTCATTCCGGCATTGGTAAACATGAGCGTCGGGTCGTCCTTGAGCACGATCGGCGCGGAGGTCTCGATATGGTGTCCTTTCGAGGCGAAAAAATCGAGGAAACGCTTCCTGACTTCTTGCGATTTCATCTTCATTTTCTGCTAATTCTTACTGAATCTTATAGGAGGTCAAAAGTACTAAAATTTTGCTAAATGCACCCTGCCGAATCCGCTCCGGAATCAAAGGCCGTTTTTTTTCTTACCTTTGCCGATGGGTCTTTCCCCTTCGGACCGGCACACCCGCTCCGAACCCTCGCCGGGACAGCGTATGGCCAAGAACATAAAATATTATTTCGATCACGCCAGCCTTTCGTACAAGAAAGTCCGCATCAGTTTTCTGGCGCGGCTGCGCAACGTATTGCTGTGGTTCATCACCACCGGGTCGGTGTGGATCGTGATCTATTTTATCGTTACCCGCTTTATCCCCACCCCCAAGGAACTCACCCTGCAGCGCGAACTGGACAACATGACGCTCAACTACGAGATGCTGCAGAAACAGATGGACGAAAACGAGCAGCGCCTCTCCGAGATCGAAAACCGCGACGACAACCTCTACCGCGTCATCTTCGAAACCGACCCCTACCCCTCGGACCTCCGCAGCGGCACCATCAGCGGACAGGAATACTTTGAAAAAATGCGGGGCGAACGCTACTCGGACATGATCGCCTCGGCCACCGAACGGATCGAAAAACTGACCAAGCGCCTCTACGCCGAAAGCAAATCGCTGGACGAAGTAGCCGACCTGGCGCTGCGCAAAAAAGACATGATCAGTTCCATCCCCGCCGTACCCCCGGTAACCATCGACATCGTGCGCCGCACCCTGGTATCGGGCTACGGGCTGCGCCTGCACCCCATCAGCAAGGTATGGCGCATGCATACCGGCATGGACTTCGCCGCCAAGATCGGCACGCCCATCTATGCCACGGGCGACGGGGTGGTAACCTTTGCCGGGAGCGACGCCTCGGGCTACGGCATCCACGTGATCATCGACCACGGCTACGGCTACCAGACCCTCTACGGCCACATGTCCAAACTGCACACCCAGAAGGGCAAACGGGTCAAACGCGGGGAGATCATCGGCGAGATCGGCAATACCGGACAGTCCACCGGCCCGCACCTGCACTACGAAGTGATCTACCGCGGACAGAAGGTCAACCCCATCAACTATTACTACAAGGACATCACGCCCGAAGAATACAACGCGCTGCTCGAGATGGCTTCCCAGCACACCTCGCCGTTCGACTAACCTTACGCCCCGTCCCGCCATGAAGAAGACCGAGAAAAAACTCCCCGAAGGCAAATACTACTACTCGATCGGCGAAGTGGCCGACTACTTCGAGGTAACCCCCGCCACCCTGCGCCACTGGGAAACGATGTTCGAGACCATCGCCCCGCGCAAGAACAAGAAAGGCGACCGGATGTACAACGCCCAGGACGTGGAAGCCGTCCGACTGGTGCATTTCCTGGTCAAGGAAAGCGGCTACACCCTCGCCGGAGCCGTCGAACACATCCGCACCAACAAAAAAGCCCTCACCCGGCGCATGGAGGCGCTGCGCATCCTGCGGGGAGTGCGCTCGGAGTTGGAAAAACTCAAGAACAGCCTCTGAAAAACATCCGCCCACCGACGCAAAACCCGTATCTTTGCCCGGTGGGAAAGCCACATCAAGCCATGCCGCAAGGATTTCACGAACGATTCGACACTCCCGAGGAACGGGAATACGAAAAAGCCCTCCGCCCGCTCACTTTCGACGATTTCGCCGGACAAGTCCAAGTATTGTCCAACCTCGAAGTCTTCGTCCGCGCCGCCAACCAGCGCACCGAAGCATTGGACCATGTCCTGCTGCACGGCCCACCCGGACTGGGCAAGACCACTCTGGCGGGGATCATCGCCTCGGAACTGGGCGTAAACCTGCGCACCACCTCCGGCCCGGTGATCGACAAACCGGGCGACTTGGCGGGACTGCTCACCGGACTGGAAGACCGCGACGTACTGTTCATCGACGAAATCCACCGCTTGAGCCCCGTCGTGGAGGAATATCTCTACTCCGCCATGGAGGACTACCGGCTGGACATCATGCTGGAAAGCGGTCCGAATGCCCGCAGCGTACAGATCACCCTGGCACCCTTCACCCTGATCGGAGCCACCACGCGCGCCGGGCTGCTCACCGCTCCCATGCGCGCCCGTTTCGGTATCAACTGCCGCCTGGAATACTACGACAGCGAAACGCTCTCGGCCATCGTCGAACGCTCGGCCCGCATCATGCACATCCCCATCACCGAGGAAGCGACCTTGGAAATCTCCCGCCGTTCGCGCGGCACCCCCCGCATAGCCAATGCCCTGCTGCGCCGCATCCGCGACTTCGCCCAGATAAAAGGCACGGGGACCATCGACCGGAACATCGCCCTGATCGGCCTCAAAGCCCTCTCGGTAGATGACTACGGCCTGGACGAAATGGACAACCGGATGCTCTCGGCCCTGATCGACAAATTCGGCGGCGGCCCGGTCGGCATCACCACCCTGGCCACCGCCGTGGGGGAAAACGCCGGCACGCTGGAGGAAGTGTACGAACCGTTCCTGATCCAGGAAGGCTTCGTGGTACGTACCCCGCGCGGCCGCCAGGCCACCGAGAAAGCCTACAAACACCTGGGACGCGCGTACTCCGGACGCGAAAAGGACCTCTTCGATCTCTGAACCGCCATGAGCCCCTCGCCCGAAGAACTCCGCCGACAGATACAAAGCCTTGCCCTCGGGCAGGGCTTTTGCGCCTGCGGGATCGCCCCGGCCGAACCGCTGCCCGAAGATGCCCGCGCGATAGCCCGCTGGGTCGAACAGGGACGCAACGCTTCCCTGGAATACATGGCTCGCCACGCCGACAAACGCGAGGACATCCGGCGGATGGTCCCCGGAGCAAGGAGCATCATCTGTCTGGCGCACAGCTACCTCACCGACACCTCCGAAACCGTTTCCCGGCAGACGGGGGTCGCCAAATACGCCCTGGGGGAGGATTACCACACGGTGCTCAAGGACAAGATGCACCGCCTGTGCGCCGAACTGAAAAAAACCGCCGGCGAGTTTTCCTACCGGGTGTTCACCGATTCGGCCCCGGTAGCCGAACGCCGCCTGGCCCAACGCGCCGGACTGGGCTGGATCGGGAAAAGCACCCAGCTCATCCTGCCGGGGGTGGGCTCGTACGTGTTGCTCTCGGAGATCGTTACCGACCTGGCGCTGCCTCCCGACGAGCCGTTTCCCGGTTCACGCTGCGGGGCCTGCCGGCGCTGCCAGATGGCCTGCCCTACGGGGGCCCTCGACGGACAAGGGACCCTCGACGCACGGAAATGCCTCTCGTATGCCACCATCGAGAGCCGGGACGACCTTCCGGAGGACTTGTCCGAAAAACTCGGCGGGCGGGTCTTCGGCTGCGACACTTGCCTGGATGCCTGCCCTTGGAACCGGCACGCGGGGCGCACGGGGGAACCTCGCCTGCAACCTTTGAGCGCGCTGGCTTCCCTGCAAAAGTCCCAGTGGCTGACCCTGGACAAAGAGACATTCGACCGTACCTTCGCTTTGTCCCCCCTGCAAAGAGCGGGATGGGAAAAGATCCGCCGGACGGCCGAAAAAGCGCTGAAAAAATAATTTGCCCGATCCGCTTTTTCGATGTACATTTGCCCCGCCGGAAAAGCCCTATGGTGTAATGGTAGCACATGTGATTTTGGTTCATCCGGTC
>DVLY01000143.1 GCA_018715295.1 Candidatus Merdimorpha stercoravium
AAACTTTCCCATTGACATTTTTTTACCTAATTTTACTATCTGAAAAAAGCATGGAACTATGCCAAAATTAAAGGACCCGGAGATACAAAGGGAAGTGACTTCCAGAGTCATCAATGCCATCGAACGCCTGATCGAGCTGGGACTGGTGAAAAACCAGAAAGAATTTTGCAAGCTTTCAGGCTACAAGGAAGCCAACCTCTCCAAAATCATGAACGGCGAACGGTTTGCCCCGCTGATGCTCGTTCACTTCTTGAGTTTCAGTTTCAACATTTCCCCTACCTGGATCCTGCTGGGGAAAGGCCCTGTCTTCAACCTGTACAACAAAAAAGAGTGATCCGGCTTCGGATCACTCTTTTCACTCGTATTCTCCCGGTGCGACCTTTCTCGCCCACAAGACCGCTTAACGGAACATCTCGCGCAAACGATCCCGGAAAGACTTCCGGTCAGTACCGGTAGGTTGCGGAGCAAACTGCGCTTGAGTAGCCGCTTGCTGGAAAAACCGCTCCTGCTCCTTGGTGAGGTGCTGCGGAGTCCACACATTGACATACACCAGCATATCGCCCCGGCCTCCCTGCTGAAGATCGGGCAAACCTTTTCCTTTCAAGCGCAGGATCTTTCCGCCCTGCGTCCCTTTTTCCAACGAGATGCGCACCTTTCCGCCCTCGACCGTCGGGATCTCTTTCTTGCCTCCCAGCACCGCCTCTGGATAACTGATGTACAACTCGTAGAGCAGATTGTTCCCGTCGCGGACATAAGTATCATCGGGCATTTCCTCGATAAGCACCAACAGATCGCCTGCCGGGCCTCCCATCGGGCCGGCATTTCCCTTGCCAGCCACCCGCAACTGCGTGCCGTCCGACACACCGGCCGGGATCTTCACCGACAAGGTCTCGCTCTGGGACACCAACCCTTGCGCGTCGGCCCCTGCTCCGCATTTATCGACCACCTTACCCGTACCGCCACACGTACGGCATTCGGTTACCGACTGCATCGCCCCGAACGGGGTATTCTGTACATGCACCGTCTGCCCGGTACCGCCACATGCCGTACAAGTCTTGTAAGTCGTATCCTTCGAGGCGACTTTCCGGTCGATCCGGATGGTCTTTTCCACCCCTTGGGCTATCTCGGAAAGCGTTACCCGCACCCGGATGCGCAGGTCGCTGCCCCGCACCATCACGGCTCCCCCCCTGGAACGCCGCGAACGGCCGCGCCCGCCGAAGCCCATATCGCCGAATATATCGCCGAACTGGCTGAATATATCGTTGATATCCATCTGCTGGTAGTTGAACCCGCCGAAGCCGCCGGTGCCATCTGCGGCTCCTGCTCCCATCCCGGCATGGCCGAACTGGTCGTACCGGGCACGCTTGTCCGGATTGGACAGCACGTCGTAGGCCTCGGCCGCTTCCTTGAATTTTTCCTCCGCCTGTTTGTCGCCGGGATTTTTATCGGGATGGTACTTCAGAGCCAACTTGCGGTACGCCTTTTTCAAATCGTCCGCACTGGCGTCCTTCGACACACCCAATACTTCGTAATAGTCTCTTTTCATAGATCTTCTGTAACCTCCTGCTCTCTTCTTTTATTCCCTGTCATTCGCCCACCACGACCTTGGCATAGCGGATCACCCGGTCGCCGATCTTGTAACCCTTCTGGGTTATGTCCACGATCTTTCCCTTGAGCGATTTCTGCGGCGCCGGGATCCGTGCGATGGCATCGTGGTAGTCCACATCCAACTCGTCGCCGGGATGCACCTCGACAACCGCAAGGCCTTTTTGCCGCAGCACTTCCATCATCTTGTTGTATATCAGCCGAAAACCTTCGGCCTCTGCCGAACCGGGACGTTCTTTTTCCTCGGCCGCCAAGCCGCGTTCGAAATCGTCCAACACCGGCAAGAGAGCCGAGAGGACATCCGACGAGGCATATTTGATCCATTCGGTTTTCTCGCGGGCCGTACGTTTCTTGTAGTTGTCAAATTCGGCGTACAGGCGCAGGAAAGCATCCTTCTGTTTGGCCAATTCCTGCTGCAGGTCCGGCTCTTCGGCCTGCTTGTCAGTGGGGGTCTCCCCCGTCTGCTGCGCATCGGTCCCTGCCTGTGCCTGGTCCTGAACCGCCTGCGGCTCCTGCTGAGGCACTTCCTCTTCTTTTTTATCGTGGTGTTTCATGGCTTTTTCTTTTGAATATTTCATACACTTTGCTCCTGCAAAAACCTTGCCAAGGGAGGAAAAAGGGAGAAATTGTCATGAAAAAAGGGGAAAATTCCATCCCCGTCTGACGTTTTGGCCGAAAGAAAAAGAAAACGCGCGTACCATCCTACCGCCGATCGACTTCCCGGATCATCGCGTCGAACAGCGCCTGATAACGGGCGGCCTTTTGCGGCAAAACCCCTTCGCGCGGAGGAAGCCCCGGCGCGATCCCGGTCGAGGAAAGGGTCAGCCCCGAAGACAGACGGACAAAATAGACCCACACGTACTCCCCTCCTTGCGTTCCCGAGCGGAAAGACGCGATCCGGACCGCCTCCTTTCCCGCCCGGGTACGGAAATACTCCGAACCCAGGTACCGCCCGCCGTACCCCTCGGCGATGCCCCGATGGGCCTTTTCGTCGTAGAAAGTATCGGCCGTCTGGGCCTTTTGTGCAGGCCCTTGAAGGCGGATGACAAAGAAATTGATCAACCCTTCCCCGTCCGAAAGCGAAGCCTTCCCCAGCGTCCATCCCGACGGATATACCGTCCGATACCCGCTGCGCACGATCCCGGGCTGCTCCAGGCTGGCCATCTGAGGGATCACGTACTCCTGCACCTCCCCGCGCGCCATCCGCACCAGCGCCGTATCTACCCGCAGGGCTTGGCCGGAGAGCGGAACGGAGAGGCACAGGGCGCACAAGAGAGCGGGCAAAGCCCCTGCAAGGCTTTTCCTCGGTACTCCGCCCCCCTCTGCTGCCATCCTCCTGAAAAACATCTTCGCTTTTGTTTCTCCCGACCGATCCGTTATCTTTTCCTTCCGGACTTTCTTCTCCCTTTCTCCCCCTGTCTTTCTCTCCCCCTGCCTTTTTGCTTCTACCGCCCCTTCGTCGTTCGTTGTTGGCCTGCAAGCAGCCGCCCGATTCTCTTCTTCATTTCCCGGCTCCCCTTGCCACCGGTATCCTTCCTCTCCAGCCCCTCGGTTTGCCTCCGATGCGAGAGATGTTCACTCCTCGCGCTCGATTTGCGCCCCGAGCTGGCGAAGGCGCTGTTCGATCCGCTCGTAGCCCCGGTCTATCTGTTCGACGTTGTGGATGACGCTTTCGCCCCGCGCCGACAAAGCGGCGATCAGCAGGGCGTTCCCGGCACGAATATCCGGGGAGACCATCACCGCCCCGCGCAACGAGTGGTATTTTTCCAGGCCGATCACCGTAGCCCGGTGCGGGTCGCAAAGGATGATCTTGGCGCCCATGTCGATGAGCTTGTCCACAAAGAAAAGGCGGCTCTCGAACATCTTCTGATGGATCAGCACGCTGCCCCGCGCCTGCGTAGCCAACACCAGCACGATGCTCAGCAGGTCGGGGGTAAATCCCGGCCAGGGGGCGTCCGAAACCGTGAGGATCGAACCGTCGATAAAGTTTTTCGGTTCGTAGATATCCTGCGGCGGGATGCGCATGTCCTCGCCCAGGCGTTCGATGCGGATCCCCATCCGCTCGAATACCCGCGGGATCTGCCCCAGGTTGTCCCAATCGACCGAACGGATCGTTACATCGGAATGCGTCATGGCAGCCAGCCCCATCCACGATCCCACGTCGAGCATGTCGGCCAGGATGCGGTGGCGGCATCCGTGCAGGCGTTCCACCCCGCGGATGGTCAGCAGGTTGGACCCGATGCCGGAAATATCGGCCCCCATCGAGACCAACATCCGGCACAACTGCTGCACGTACGGTTCGCACGCAGCGTTGTAGATCGTGGTAGTGCCTTCCGCCAACACGGAAGCCATCACGATGTTGGCCGTTCCGGTAACCGAAGCCTCGTCCAGGAGCATGTAAGTGCCTTTCAAGCGGGAGGCTTCGATGGAATAAAACTTGGTGTCGGGGTCGTAGTCGAACTTCGCACCCAGGGCGATGAATCCGTCGAAATGCGTATCCACTCTCCGGCGGCCTATCTTGTCCCCGCCCGGTTTGGGAATGTACCCCCGGCCGAAACGCGCCAGGAGCGGCCCGAGGATCATGATCGACCCGCGCAGACGCCGGGCCAACTGCTTGCCCTCCTCGGTATGGATGTAGTCCACATCCACCTGGTCGGCCTGAAAGACGAAGGTCCCGGGGGCTTTCTTGGTGACCTTTACCCCGAGGTCGGAAAGCATCTCGATGAGGATATTGACGTCCTGTATGTCCGGCACGTTGCTTATCTCGACCGGATCGGGGGTGAGCAGCACGGCGCTGATCACCTGCAACGCTTCATTTTTTGCTCCCTGGGGGATGACTTCTCCCGTCATCTCGATCCCACCCTGTATCCTGAACGAACCCATGTGTTTTACTTGCGCGTGTTATTCGTGGTTACTTATTTGTTGCCGTTTCCCGAGCCTTTGCGGGAAGCCTTGCCTTGTTGTTTCTGCCGCTGCCCGTTCTGGGCGAAACGTTTTTTCTGTACCGGGATCCCCTGCGGGTTGAGCGTGCCGATTTCCCCGCCGGGCAGGTGCGACTTGAGCGCCTCGATGTCGACCCGACCGCCGGAGAGTTCCTCCAGGTGGGCGAAAATCACCCCGTCCTCCACCGAATCCTTGTTCCAGGCCAGGTACGATTTCTTCATGTGCTTGGCGATGGCGATCAGCAGCGCTTCCCGACGGTCGCCCGGCTCCATCGCGCAGGCCACCTCGATCAGGCTGCGGATGTAATGGCCGTAATACCGGTACTTGTCCAACACCGGAGGATAGTCCAGACGGTCGGGCGGCGCGGCAAAGGTCTCGCGCGTGGGGATAGGGAACGGGGAGTCGATGTCCAGGCGGAAATCCGACATGATGAACAACTGATCCCACAGCTTGTGCTGGAAATCCGGCACGTTGCGCAGGTGGGGGTTGATCTCGCCCATCACGTCGATGATCCTGCGCGCCGCCCGGTTGCGCTCGTCGCGGTCCTCGATCGTCACGCAATAGTCCACCATCTGCTGGAGCGTGCGGCCGTACTCGGGGATCTTGAGCTTTTCCCGTTCGGTATTGTACGAAAAACCCAGGTGCTCGTGCTCTGTCAAAGCCATAATCCGTATCGTGCTATATCTTTTGTATTTTGGCAAATTTAAGCAACATTTTCTTCTCGCCGATGTTGTCGAAGCGGATCGTTGCCTTCGCATCCGCTCCGGCGCCTTCCAGGGTGAGCACCGTCCCGTCGCCGAAACGTTCGTGCCGCACGCGGTCGCCCACGGCGAGGTTTCCCTGTCCGCCCGAAGCACCCGCTCCCGCCGCTGCCGCCACCGCCTTGCCGAGCGGCTTGAGGTTCTTCGGCGCAGCAGGACGCCCGAACGTACTGCCCGAAGGTCTTTCCACCCTGCGGCGGAAAGGCATCGAGGAGCCTGAATCCGACGCCGTGCCGAAGATGCCCGCATCCAGAATGGACGAACCGGCAGCGCGCCGCATCTCCTTCGGCACGGAAAATTCCAGGTAACGGTCGTCGATCTCATCCACGAACCGGGACAATTCGCCATCGGTGAGTTTTCCCCAGCGGTAACGCTGTTCGGCGTAGGTGAGGATGGCCCGACGCTCGGCGCGGGTGAGCGCCACGTAAAACAGCCGGCGTTCCTCCTCGATCTCCTCGCGGGTCGAGGAACTCATCATGCTCGGGAACAGGTTTTCCTCCATCCCCGCCACGAACACCGTACCGAATTCCAGCCCCTTGGCCATGTGCACCGTCATCAGCGCCACCCGGTCCGTATCGGACTCCTCGCCCCGGTCCATGTCGGTAAGCAGGGCCACCTGCTGCACGAAGGTCGAGAGCGAAGCATCCTCGTCGGCGATCTCCTTCTGGCTCTCCACGAAGTCCTTGATGCTATTGACCAACTCCTGTACGTTTTCATAGCGCGCCACATCCTCCGGGTCGGTCGCCGAACTCATCAGCGAAAGGATTCCCGACTCGCGCAGGATCTTGTCCGCCGCCTCGAACGCATCGAGGGTCGAAGCGTACACCCCGAAGGCCTGAATCATCGTCGCAAAGGCATCCAACTTGGCCCGCACCCCGGACTGGATCGCCAACTGCGGCAGCCTGTCGAGCGCCCCGATCACCTCGAACACGCTCCGTCCGTAGTGGTTGGCCGCCACGATCAGTTTGTTGAGCGTCGTCTCGCCGATGCCCCGCGCCGGGTAATTGATCACGCGCAAGAGCGCCTCCTCGTCCTTCGGATTGACGGCCAGGCGCATGTACGCCAGCGCGTCCTTGATCTCCTTGCGCGCATAGAAGGACTGCCCGCCCCAGATGCGGTACGGGATGTTGTGCCGCCGCAGGGCGTCTTCGATGGCACGGCTCTGGGCATTGGTGCGGTAGAGCACGGCAAAATCCTGGTAACGCGCCTTCGGATCGTCCTCCCGCAGGGATTTGATGGTCCGGGCGATGTAGTAAGCCTCGTCCCCGTCGGTGAGATTGCGCACTACCCGCACCGGTTCGCCGGTATCGTTGGCCGTCCAGACATCCTTGTCGAGTTTGTCGCGGTTTTTGGCGATCACGCTGTTGGCCGCCCCGACGATGTTCTTGGTCGAACGGTAATTCTGCTCCAGTTTGAAGACCCGGGCCTCGGGGTAGTCGCGGTTGAAGTGCAGGATGTTGGCGATGTTCGCCCCGCGGAACGAATAGATGCTCTGCGCATCGTCGCCCACCACGCAGATATTGCGGTAAAGGTCGGCCAGCGCCTTGACGATCAGGTACTGGGAATGGTTGGTATCCTGATACTCGTCCACCAGGATATAGCGGAAACGGTCCTGATACTTGGCCAGTACGTCGGGAAAACGCGCCAGGAGCTCGTTGGTGCGCAGCAGCAGGTCGTCGAAATCCATCGCCCCCGCCTTGAAACACCGCTCGACATACTGGCGGTACACGTCGAGGAACTTCGGCCGGCGCGCCGCCGCGTCCGTTTCGGCGCATTCCGGATAACGGTCGTAGGCATTGACGGTGATCAGGTTGTTCTTCAACGAGGAGATACGCCCCTGGACCTGTTTGGGTTTGTAGATCTCCTTGTCCAGTTGCATGTCCTTGATGATCTGGGTGAGCAGCCGCAGGCTGTCGTCCGTATCGTAAATGGTAAAATTGGAGGGAAAGCCCAGGCGGTGCGCCTCGGCGCGCAAAATCCGCGCAAAGACCGAATGGAACGTTCCCATCCACAGCGCCTGCGCATCGGAATACCCTACCATGGCCGAGATACGCGCCTGCATCTCGCGCGCCGCCTTGTTGGTAAAGGTCAGCGCCAGGATCTGAAACGGTGAAACACCCTTGCGGATCAAATGCGCGATCCGATACGTCAGCACCCGCGTCTTGCCCGACCCTGCCCCGGCGATGATCATCATCGGTCCCTCGGTACATTCCACCGCCGCGCGCTGCGCATCGTTGAGTTCATCCAAATAAGACATCTTTTCTCCTCTCTCCTTCTTCGTTTTATCGCTTATTTTTTCGATTCTTTCTCTTCTTTGCCGTCTTCCCCCCTTCCTCGCTTTTCAAGGCCAAGGAATACCTTTTCTCCCGCTCCCCCCGCTCAAAGCGTCCCGCTTTCCCCCAGGGAAAACAGCGCCAGGTCGTACTTGACCGGATCGGACGGATCGTACCGGCGAAGCGCCCGGTCCAGTTCCTCCACCGCCCGACGGTCGTCCTGCCGCCGCGTCAGCAGGCCCAAACTCCGGGAAACCCGCCCCACGTGGACATCCAGCGGCATGGACAGGTCCGAAGGCCGCACCCGCTCCCACAGCCCCAGGTCGATGCCCCCCTCGCGGCGCACCATCCAACGCAGGAAGAGGTGCAGACGCTTGCACGCCGAACCGCGCTGCGGACAGGAAATATGCCGTCCCAACGGGTAGTCCCCCGCCGAGGCCAGCATCTGCTCGCGGAAACGGGCGATCCCATCCCACATTCCCCGCTCTCCCCCTCGGGGTGCGAAGACCGCCTCCAGCGAACCGTAGCGACGGTACACCTCCCGCAATCCCGCCAGGAAGAACGCCAGGTCGCTCTGCGAAAACGTCCGGTGCACGGCTTTCCCTGCCTGCGGGGAAGGATTCCTCCCGTTTTCCATCACGTATCGGTAGGGCGAATCGCCCATCGGCTCCAGCAACCTCCGGCACGAAGACAGGATCGACGCGCGCCTCCCCCAAGCCAGCGTAGCACAGAGTATCCCCGCCACTTCGATGTCTTCCGGGCGCGAATACCGCCGGGGGAACTGCACCGGATCGCCCACGACGAACTCCGCCGCATCGATCCGCGCATAGGCCCGCTCCAACAGCTCCCCGAGTGCCGGCGTTGCGACTGCCGCAGAGTCTACTGCTGCGCCATTTTCCTCTCTACCGTCCGGCATCGTCCGCCTCCGTCTGCTTGATCCCCGAACACAACTCTACGGTGCGTTCTATCACGCCGTCGCGCATCTCGAACCTCCGGTCGGCCATATCGGCCAACGAAGGGTTGTGCGTTACCACCACGAACGTCTGCCCGAAACGATCCCGCAGGTCGAGGAACAAACGGTGCAGGCTGTCCGCATTGCGGCTGTCCAGATTGCCGGAAGGCTCGTCGGCCAACACGACGCTGGGGCGGTTGATCAGCGCCCGGGCGATGGCCACCCGCTGCGCTTCGCCCCCCGAGAGTTCCGAAGGCAAGTGGTGCGCCCGGTGGGTGAGCCCCATGAATTCCAACAGGTCCATCGCCTGCTTTTCCGCCTCTTTCAGGGTCCGTCCGGCGATCATCGCCGGCAGGCAGACGTTCTCCAGCGCGTCGAACTCCGGCAGCAAACGGTGGAACTGGAAGATGAACCCTACGTTGCGGTTGCGGAAACGGGACAAGCGCCGGTCGCCCAGACGGTCGGTGCGCTCCCCGTCTATCTCCACATAGGACTCCTGACCGGGCACGGGGGTGAAATCGTCAAGCGTTCCCAGGATCTGGAGCAGGGTCGTCTTTCCGGCTCCCGAAGGCCCCACCACCGAAACGATTTCCCCGGCGGCTACTTCGGCGCTGACCCCCTTGAGCACCTCCAGCGAACCGAAGGATTTGTGTATGTTGACCGCTTTTATCATCTGTTTTGCCATTGAACAAAATTAGGAAAATAACCCGAACGGGCCGGGGGAGGAATTTGAAAAAATATTAACTTTTCGGATTGTCTTAAAAATCCCGTCCCTCCTTACGAACTTTAGCTAAAAATCCTACATTTGTCGCCATCGAAACACTATCAAACGCACGCACAATGAAAAACTTCCTCGACCGCTTCCTCAAGGTCCTTTTCCTGTCCGCTCTGGCGGCTCTGATCGCCGTTTCCTGTTCCAAAACCGACGGCCCCGGCGGGGACGACGACCCGGACGACGGCACCGTGCCCCCCCAGTGGGCCTGCACCCTCAAATCCATCTCTTTCGCTCCGAAAGACAACCCCGGCCTTACCGCCACCTGTTCGCACCGCCTGCTGGCCGGCACTTACTACGTAACGATCCCCATCGGCGTACCCCTGAACAACCTCAAGGCTACCTTCAACGTCTCGGACGGAGCGAAAGTCGAGATCGACGGCAAGGCCATGACTTCGGGCGTAACCCCGCACGACTACTCCAAACTGGTCCGGATAAAGGTTACCTCGATGGACGGATCGGCCTCGGCCTACTATTACGTAAATGTCCAGAACGGCATCGACAAGATCGACAAACTGGTGTACGACTTCATGGAAAAGTACTCCATCCCCGGCATCTCGGTCTCCATCGCCCACAAAGGCAAGCTGGTCTTCGCCCGCGGCTACGGCTATGCCGACAAGGACAATTACGAACGCCTGGAGCCCAACTACATGCTCCGTCTGGCCAGCTGCTCCAAACCCTTCGCCTCGATGTGCATCATGCGCCTGTTGGACGAAGGCAAGCTCAAACTCACCGACCGTCCCTTCGCTCTGGGCGGAGTACTCTACGAACAGTTCCCCGACCACAAGGCCAACTTCGAACAGATGACCATCCGCAGCTTTCTGGAGCACACCAGCGGCATCAACCAGGCGGCCAAATTCGACCCGATGTTCGACAACAACATCACCAAGCAGCTCTCCAACATCGAAACGATCGAGTACGTGGTCAAAAACTTCGACTCCAACTACGCCCCCGGTGAAAAATACCAGTACTCCAACTTCGGCTACTGCGTACTGGGACGCGTGGTGGAAGCCATCACCGGAATGCCCTACGAGGATTACCTCAAACAAGCCGTCCTCGAACCGGCCGGAGCGAAAAACATCCGGGTAGGCTCCACCGGATTGGCCAACCGCCTGCCCAACGAATCCGTCTACTACTCCCAAGACGGCACCAACGGTTACGGCAACGACATGAAACGCCTCGACTCCTGCGGAGGTCTCATCGCCTCCACCCCCGACCTGATGCGGATGGCCTGCGCGCTGGACGGTCAGGACGACCGCCCCGATATCTTCCCCCAGTACATCCTCGACCTGATGGTAACCCCCTCGACTGCCTACCGATACTATGCGTTGGGCTGGCGGGTCGGACACTCCCTGTATCCCGGCGCGGCCTACCACAGCGGCAACCTGGCCGGTACAGCCACCATGTGGGCCCGCAATTACAACGGCGATACCCATTGCGCCATCCTGTGCAATTCGCGCAGCTATCTCAACCAGTCCAGCGGTTCGTTCGACGATGCGCTGTACGTGCTGCTCTCGCGGGTAATGGCCACCGGCAACTGGCCCGACCAAGACCTCTTCCCCGAATTTGAATAACACATCAGGGCGATCCTCCGCCCCACCGACCACCAAAGCGGGTCTGCGCGCAATGCGCGCAGACCCGCTTTCTTTACCCTCCCTTTCCTCCTAAAAGGTTTTTACAAAAAACACACCTACCCCCTTTTTTCTGTTTTTCCGGACAAAGGATTACCTTTGCTATGCGCCATTTGCGGCGAAAAATATCTCTAAAATGAAAAACTTCGTTTACAGCCAGCCCACCGAAATCGTTTTCGGGGCCGGCACCCATCAGGAGATCGGCCAGCGCCTCGAACCCATCGCCCGCCGCGTACTGCTGGTTTATGGAGGCCACAGTGCCCAGAAAAGCGGCCTTCTCGACCGCGTTCGCCGCTCCCTGGAAGCCTCCGGCATCCACTGGCGGGAACTGGGGGGCATCCAACCCAACCCGCGCCTTGCCCCGGTGGAAGCCGGCATCGACCTGGTTCGCCGCGAAAACCTCGAAGGCCTGCTGGCCGTAGGCGGGGGCAGCGTGATCGACACGGCCAAAGCCATCGCCGCCGTCGCTCCTTATCCGGGGGAGGTCTGGGACTTTTTCTGCGGCAAAGCCGTCCCGCAGCAATGCCTGCCGGTGGTTACCCTGCTCACCATCCCCGCCGCCGGGAGCGAAGCCTCCGACTCGTGCGTACTCACCCGGGAACAGGACGAGCGGCCGATAAAGAAAGGCTTTCACACCCCGCTGATACGCCCCCGGCTGTCCATCCTCGACCCTACCCTCACCTACACCCTGCCGGCCTATCAGACGGCTGCCGGCGGCGTGGACATCATGGCCCATGTCCTGGAGCGCTACTTCACCCGGGAGCCGGATGTCGATCTGTCCGACCGCCTGTGCGAAGCCGTCCTGCGCACCGTCATCGCCCACCTTCCCCGCGCACTCGAACAGCCGGACGACTACTCCGCCCGCGCACAACTGATGTGGGCCGGCACCTTGGCCCACAACGACCTGCTGTCCGCCGGCCGCATCGGCGACTGGGCCTCGCACGCCATCGCCCACCAACCCAGCGCCCTGTACGACATGACGCACGGGGCGGCGCTGGCCATCGTGCTGCCCGCCTGGATGAAATACGTCTATCGCCACGACGTAGCCCGCTTCGCCCGTTTTGCGGTGCGCGTATGGGGCGTGGAAGACGATTTCGCCGCACCGGAAAAGACCGCTCTCGAAGGCATCCGCCGTACCGAGGCTTTCTTCGCATCGCTGGGGCTGCCCACCTGTTTTTCCCACACGGACATCCCTTACTCGTCGTTCGGGAAGATGGCCGACCTGGCCACTGCCAACGGAAGCCAAACCATCGGGCACTTCGCCGAACTCACCCGGGACGACGTGTACGAGATCTATCACCTGGCGCTATGACCCCTGCAACCCATGAAAACCATCCGGTGCGTTTTTTGACCATCGGCACCGGCCCCATCGTCGAGACGATGCTCCGCGGGGCGCACCTCGACCCGCGTTTCGTCCACTCGGCCATCTATTCCCGGCGGCAGGACACCGCCTCGGCCTTCGCTGCCCGCCACGATGCGGAACACACCTTCACCGATCTGGAACAAGCCGCCCGCAGCGACACCTTCGATGCGGCGTACATCGCTTCACCCAACTCGCTGCATTTCGCTCAGGCGATGCTCCTGCTCTCCCACGGGAAACACGTGCTCTGCGAAAAGCCCTTGGCTTCCAACGCCCGGCAGGCGAGCCTCCTGTGCCGCACCGCCCGGGAAAAAGGGCTCGTGCTGATGGAGGCTCTCAAAACCACCCTGACTCCTACGTTTGCCGCCGTGCGGGAAGCCCTGCCCCGTATCGCCCCCATCCGGCGCTACTTTGCGGCCTTTTGCCAGCGTTCCTCACGCTACGACCGTTTCCTGGCCGGCGAGGATTTCAACGTCTTCTCGCCGGAATTTTCCGGAGGGTCGCTGCTGGACATCGGCATCTACGGGCTGTACCCGATGGTCGTACTGTTCGGGCCGCCGGAAGAGGTCGTCTCGCGCTCCTTGCTGCTGCGCACCGGGGTGGACGGGCAAGGTTCGCTCCTGTGCCGTTATCCGCAGATGGAAGGCGTGGTGGTCCACTCCAAGATCGCCGATTCGTCCTTGCCGAGCGAAATCCAGGGCGAGGGCGGGAGTATCCTCATCGAGCGGATCAACTCTTTCGCACGGGCACAAATCGTGCTTCGGGACGGCTCGCGGGAGGATCTTTCGGTCGAACACGCTCCCTTTGACATGGTGTACGAGGTATCCGCCTTCATAG
>DVLY01000144.1 GCA_018715295.1 Candidatus Merdimorpha stercoravium
CAACGGGCCGCGCATTTGACAAAAGTACACTATCTTTGAACGGCGGGAAACACTGCCCCGCCACCGAACGATGATAAAAAAACTGTACGTTTCCAACTATGCGCTGATCGACCGCCTGGAGATGGAACCCTCCCGGGGCATGACCATCCTCACGGGCGAGACCGGCGCAGGAAAATCCATCATACTGGGCGCTTTGGGACTGGCGACGGGGGCGAGAGCCGACCTGGCCGCCTTGCGCGACAACACCCGCAAATGCGTGGTGGAACTCTCGGTCGAAATCGACGGAATGGGTCTGGAAGACTTCTTTGCCGAAAACGACCTGGACTACGAACCGCTGACCATCCTGCGCCGGGAGATCCTCCCCTCCGGGAAATCCCGCGCCTTCGTCAACGACACTCCCGTACTGCTCGACACCCTCGGCCGGCTCGCCGGACACTTGCTCGACGTGCATTCCCAACACCAGAGCCTGCTGCTCTCCCGCCCTGCTTTCCGCCTGGAACTGGTCGACCGCTATGCCGGGAACGATGTACCGAGGACACAATACCGGCAACGGTACGAACAATACCGCGCCCTGCAAAAAGAACTGGAGGAACTCTCCGTCCGCCGGAGGGAACTCGCGCGCACGCAGGATTACAACCGGTATCTGCTCGACGAACTGGACAAATCCGACCTGAAAGACCCCGGCGAACAGGACGAACTGGAGAGCCTCGTAGCACGGCTGTCGCATTCGCAACAGGTCAAGGAGGATTTGCAAGCCGCCTGGCAGCAGATGGATGCCGAAGAAACGGGCGTGCTGTCCCGGCTCTCGGAAACGCTCTCCCTGCTGCGCCGCGCCGAGGCCTACCTCCCCCCGCAGGACCAGTTGACCGCCCGCACGGAAAGCGCCCTGATCGAACTCAAGGACATCGCGGAACGGGTCTCTTCCCTGGTGGAGGAGAGCGAAGACGACCCGCAGCTGCTCCAACGCGCCACCGAGCGCCTCGACCTGCTCTACACCCTGCTTCGCAAACACAACGCGCAGGACCTCTCCGCCTTGATCGCCCTGCGGGAAAGCCTCCGCGGGGAAGTTTCCGGGCTGGAACAGCTCGACGAAAGGATCGAAACCCTCCAGCAGGAATGCACCCAGGCGGGGCAAGCCCGGGCGGCGGCTTCCTCCGCCCTAACCCGAACCCGGGTGGAAGCCGCCGCCGCGCTTTCGGAGCAGATTACCGATACGGTTCGCTCCCTGGGGATGCCGCATGCCGCGTTCCGCATCGAAGTCTCGCCTTCGGATACCTTCACGGCCCAGGGGACGGATTCGGTGCGCTTCCTCTTCTCGGCCAACCTGGGTCAAGACCCGGCCGATGTGGAAAAAATCGCCTCGGGCGGCGAACTGTCCCGCGTGATGCTGGCCGTGAAATACGCCTTGGCCCGGCGGACGAAGTTGCCCTCCATTCTCTTCGACGAGATCGACACGGGCGTTTCGGGCGAGATTTCCGACCGGATGGGAAGCATCATGCAGGACATGTCGCGGCACATGCAGGTGATCGCCATTACCCACCTGCCGCAAATCGCCTCGCGCGGAGACCTCCAGTACAAAGTGTTCAAACAGGAGAGCGAGGGGACAACCCTCTCTCGCATTGCGCTGCTCGCCCCCGAAGAACGTACCGCCGAACTGGCCCGGATGATCAGCGGGGCCAACATCACGGAGGCCGCCATGGAACACGCCCGGGAACTCCTGCGCCAAAACGCCAAGGGATGACCGCTCCGCCATCCCGAATATCCGACTCCTGAAAAAACAATCTACCCTACCCGCCGCAGGCAAACAATTTTTCCTGCGCAAGTTTTCATTGCCCGGCAGGGTTTTTCTTTAGGGGGGAAAAAGACGGCTCCCGCCCGGGGATTTTTCCACATGAAAACTCGGCGGAGGGACTCTCTTGACTGATTCCATCTTCAAAGCCTGGGTGGAAAAAACTTTCCGCAAGGGCGGTAAAGAGCCGTCATTCGGGATTTCCCGGCCGGCCATAACGACGCAGCGAAACGAGCGGGCGGCCGAAGTCGATCCAGCGGGTTTTCCTCGCCCACAGATACACCCCTACCGAGATGACCGTAGCGAGAAACGAACCGGCCAACACATCGGAGACGAAATGTTGCATCAGATAGATGCGGCTGTACGCTACGGCCAGAGCTGCGAAAAAGAGCAGCGTTTTGATCCACGCGCGGGAGGCAAAGAGCGCCAGGGTGGTAAACAGGCTGAAGGCAGCGGCCGTGTGTCCCGATGGGAAACTGAACGTATCCCGCAGGGGATGGCCTTCCACCAGCACAATCGAGTCCCATACTCCGGCTTGGGTAAGCACGGTAAGGGGGCGGGGGGCGTCGATAGCGTGTTTGAGCAGTGCGACCAGCGCCATCGTACACAGGATGGATACGATGCCGCTTACCATGTAACGATAGGAAAAAAGGCTCCCGGCCAGCAGCACGCACAGGCAAAACACGGTGCCGCCCATGGCGGTAACGCTTACCCAAAACGCATCTTGAATGGGGGTGTGGAAGCCGTTGAGAAATACCTGCACCTCGACCTTTCCCCACAGGGCGAGCGCCAAGGCTCCTGCGATCCAAAATACGGCACAAGGGAGCAGGTACGGGAGATTTTCCCGCAAGGGGCGACAAATGGCGCTACGCATCAGCTTACCTGTGCGCCGATGATCTTGCGCAGGTTCACGACCGAATTGTTCCACATCTGGCGCATTTCATCGACTTCTGCGGGATAGGCGAAGTCCGTGATGGTCATGGCGACATCGCCGGTGAGTTCGTCCTGTTCGAGGCGGATCTCGAAGTAATACTTTTCGCCTTCGTCTGCGGCCCAGCGGAAACGTACCAGGGAATCTTCCCGACGGGCGATCAGCGTGGCTTGTTCCTCGCTCCCGGCCCAAATAAAGGTAAACTGATTGCCTTTCGAGCTTGCTGCGTCGCAAAACCACTCCGCCAGTCCGGATGCCGTTGAGATATACTGATAGAGCATCTCCAGAGATGCTTTTACAAGATACTCGATGTGGAATTTCTGCTTTTCTGCCATGTCGTGATCCCTTTGTTTCCGCACGCAAGATATAGATATATTCATTACCGACAAATAAAATAAAAAGAAAAAAAATCCGTTTCCTCTTGCCCGAAACGGATTATTTGCCTACTTTTGCAAACGGTTTTCGAGCCATACCTTGGCGAGGTAGCTCAGCTGGCTAGAGCGTCGGATTCATAACCCGGAGGTCGGGGGATCATGCCCCCCCCTCGCTACAAGAAGACAAAAATCCCGATCTTTTAAGGTCGGGATTTTTTTGTACAAATCTTTTTATCGGTCAATCTGTTATAAACATTTCCTTTCCTGATTT
>DVLY01000145.1 GCA_018715295.1 Candidatus Merdimorpha stercoravium
TTTTATGTGGTTTTATGCTTTCCGATGCAGGAAAAAACACCTCGTCTCCCCTTTGGGAAGGAGAGACGACGCCGAGGGGTAAAGATAGTGAAAGCCGAGCGCAAAGCCGAGGGAGAAAACGAAGTTTTCGGACTTGGCTTTGCCGAGGCGCATCCTATCTTGGGCGAAGCCAAAGATACGGAAAGGCAAGCGCAGTACCGAGAGGAAAACAAAGTTTTATTCCCGGGTTTTTTCAGCATAACGACGGCGATCCTGCAGAATGTCCGGAAGATTCTGCAAGGTCCAATCCACCAATGCTTCGAGGTGCGGCATCAGATTTTCCCCGCGCGGGGAAAGGCGGTATTCTACCCGAGGGGGAACCTGAGGGAAAACTTCCCTATGCAGAAGTCCGTCGGCCTCCAGATCGCGAAGGGTAACGGCAAGCATCCGCTGGGAAACATCCCCCAGACAGCGGTGGATTTCTCCGAAACGGAGCGTTCCGTTGGCTTTGAGCGCAATGAGCACCAAGAGCGACCATTTGTTTCCCAAACGCCCCAAAAAATCCCGGACGGGGCAAACTCCGGTATGATGAAAATTTTTCATACGCCTCCTCCCTTCTCAAGGCTTTTCTCGGACAAATCTTCCCTTTTTGTAAGCTACTTATCTCCAAGTGCCTTCTTGACAAGAGGGAGAGAATTGCCCTACCTTTGCTTACCAAAAGTAAGTAACTTATCCATCAAAACAAAAAAAAACATGGCAAAAAAAGTAGCTGTCTTGGCCGTGAATCCCGTCAACGGGAGCGGCCTGTTTCAGTACCTGGAAGACTTTTATGAAAACCACATCCCGTACGAGGTATTCGCCGTTGCGCCTTCGAAAGACATCAAAACCAACTCCGGCATTGCCCTGACGGTAGATGGAACGATCGACTCCCTCAAAGGACGCAGCGGAGAATACGATGCCCTGGTATTTGCCTGCGGGGACGCCATGCCGGTCTTTGCCGCCAACGCCGACAAACCGTACAACATCGACCTGCTGGAGGTGGTACGCGAATTTGCCCAGGCCGGAAAGATCCTGATCGGACATTGCGCCGCCGCACTGGTCTTCGAGAAAGCCGGAGCGACCCAGGGGCGTCGCGTAACGCTTCATCCGATGGCAAAACCGGCCATCGTCAAAGGCTGCGCGACAGACCAAGCCGTCGAGGTCGATGGGCCGTTATTTACCGCACGGGACGAGCACGCGATCGGTGAACTGCTGCCCTATGTGGAAAAAGCACTGAAATGACCCAAGGCTGGAGACGAAACCCTCTTCGCTCCTTCCTCCCCGAAAAAAAACGCCGCAGATACTCTGCGGCGTTTTTTTGAAACACAGTTTCTTTCTCTTCTTCTCCTGCCCGTTCTTTGTCCGGAATCGTCCTTTTTCCCAAAAATCCGGAAAGCAGGAAAAACGGGATCACAATTTGGGCTTGACCTCGACCATTTGATAGCCTTCGATCTGGTCGCCCTCCTGGATGTCGTTGAATTTGGCGATGCTCAAACCGCACTCGAAGCCTTTGGAGACTTCCTTGACGTCGTCCTTGAAGCGTTTGAGCGATTCGAGTTCGCCGGTGAAGACCACCACCCCGTCGCGTACCACGCGGACTTTGGTGTTGCGGGTGATCTTTCCGTCGAGCACCATACAACCGGCAATGGTGCCGACCTTGGAGATGTGGTACACTTGGCGCACTTCGAGGTTGGCCACGACTTCTTCCTTGTATTCGGGTGCCAACATGCCTTCCATAGCATCCTTGACTTCGTTGATCGCGTCGTAGATGATGGAATAGGTGCGGATCTCGATCTGTTCCTGCTCCGAAAGGCGGCGGGCATTGACCGTAGGACGGACGTTGAAGCCGATGATGATGGCCTCGGAAGCCGAAGCGAGCAGCACGTCGGATTCGGTAATGGCCCCCACGGCATGGTGGATGATATTGACGTGGATCTTGTCGGTGGAAAGCCGCTCCAGGGCCTCGGTAAGCGCCTCGACCGAACCGTCCACATCGCCCTTGACGATGATGTTGAGTTCCTTGAAGTCGCCGATGGCGATCCGGCGGCCGATCTCGTCCAGGGTGATGTGCTTGGAAGCCCGCACGGTCTGTTCGCGTTTGAGCTGCATACGGCGGGCGGCGATCTGTTTGGCCTCTTTCTCGTCGTCCATTACGATAAACTTGTCGCCGGCCTGCGGCGATCCGTCCAGACCCAGCACCAATACCGGCTGCGAAGGAAGGGCGCGGTCCACCTTGTTGCCGCGCTCGTCGAACATGGCGCGCACCTTGCCGCTATACTGTCCCGAGAGGGCATAGTCGCCCACCTTGAGCGTACCGTTCTGCACCAGTACGGTAGCGACATATCCGCGGCCTTTGTCCAGCGAGGCCTCGATGACCGTCCCGACGGCATTGCGGTCGGGATTGGCCTTCAGGTCCAGCATCTCGGCTTCGAGCAACACCTTTTCCAACAGATCCTTGACGCCGATCCCTTTCTTGGCCGATATTTCCTGGCTCTGCACCTTGCCGCCCCATTCCTCTACGAGGATGTTCATGTTGGAAAGGCTCTCGCGGATCTTGTCGGGATTGGCCGTGGGCAGGTCGACCTTGTTGATGGCGATGACCATCGGCACGCCGGCTGCCTGGGCATGGGAAATGGCTTCGCGCGTCTGGGGCATCACGTCGCTGTCGGCCGCGATGACGATGATGGCGATGTCGGTTACCTGGGCGCCGCGGGCACGCATGGCGGTAAAGGCCTCGTGGCCGGGCGTATCGAGGAAGGTGATCTGTTCGCCCGATTCCAACTTGACGGAATACGCGGCAATGTGCTGGGTGATACCGCCCGCTTCGCCGGCTATGACGTTCGAGCGGCGGATGTAGTCCAACAAAGAGGTTTTACCGTGGTCCACGTGTCCCATCACGGTAACGATGGGCGCGCGGCGGCGGAGGTCTTTTTCATCGTCGGGCTCGCCCTCCAGGACGGCTTCCTCGAGGTCGGCATCGACGAACTGCACCTGGAAACCGAACTCGTCGGCCACCACGCTCAACGTATCGGCATCCAGACGCTGGTTCATGGCGGCCATGATGCCCAACTGCATGCACGAACCGATGACCTGGGTTACCGGGACGTTCATCATGGAGGCCAGTTCGGAAACGGTTACGTATTCCGTTACCTTGATGATCTTGCTCTCCTCGGCTTCGCGCTGCGCCTCGCGCTGGGCTTCGTCGCGGCGGGAGATTCGTTTTTCCTTGCGGTATTTGGCCGCTTTGTTCTTGGCGTGCTGCGAGGTGAGCTTGTCGAGCGTCTCCTTGATCTGGCGGGAAATTTCCTCTTCGCTCGGTTCGACGTGTTCCACTTTGGCGCGTCCATGACCGCCGGCGGGACGATTCCGGCCGGCATTGCCGCCCTGTCCCTGAAAACGCGAAGAGCCGCTCCCCGGACGGGACGAAGCGGACGATCCGGAGGAAGGATTGTTCGCCTGGATGTCGTTGCCGCTGACCTTTTCCCCGCGTTTGCGCTTGCGTTTTTTGCGGTTGGCATCTCCTGCAGCAGCCACATTCTTGCGGGAATCGGACGAAGCGGGTTTTTCGAACACGCTCAAGTCGATCTTGCCCACCGTCTTGGGGCCTTCCAGTTTCTGGTACTGCGTTTCGATCTTTTCGACTTCCCGAACCGGTTCTTTCTTCACCGGTGCCGGGGGAATCTGCCCGGAGGCTTTCGGCTGGGTCTCCGGTTCCGAAACGGCCGGGGCTACGGGAGTGTCGGGCACAGGAACCGCTTGCTGGGCCGAAGCAGCGGGTGCGGCTTTTTCCCGGGCAGGTTCAGCGGGTTTTTGCACTTTCTCCGGGGCTTTCTCCGCTTTTTTGGCCGGTTTCCCGATGGCGTCCAGGTCGATCTTGCCCACCGTCTTGAGATGAACGGCGTGCTCGGAGCGAGCCTTGATCACGTCCGGTTCGGCCGGCGAAGCAGACGGGGAGGAAGCGGGTTGAGGCTGCTTCTCGGCAGCGAGGGTACGCTGCTGTTCTTCCTTCTGCGCCTGGGCTGCCATCTGGAGTTCCTTGGCGATGCGCTGTTTTTCCTTTTCTTCGCGCTTGGCCTGGTTTACCTCCTCGATCATCTGCTTCTTGCTCTTGTCCTGCTCGAAGCCCTGTACCAGCACCTGGTACACGTCGGGCGCAATCTTGGCGTTGGGGTCGGGGTCTATCTTGATGCCTTTCTTTGCCAGATATTCCACTGCCCGGTCCATCGATATGTTGAGCTCGGTGAGTACTTTGTTCAGGCGTTTCTTTACTACTTCAGCCATATTGAATCCTCTTTTTTTCTTCTCCCGTTTTGTGTGCGGCCCCAGACGGCCCGAAAAACTTGTTCAAATATACTCTTAATTCTCGAATTCTTTCGAGAGGACCTCCAGTACGTGGTCCACCGTTTCCTCTTCGAGGTCGGTACGGCGCAGGAGCTCCTCTTTGCCCAGTTCCAACACGCTCTTGGCCGTATCGCAACCCACGCGCTGGAATTCCTCGATGACCCAGCCCTCGATCTCGTCGGCAAACTCCTTCAGGTCGACGTCTTCCTCCGGGGTATCGCGGTAAATATCAATCTCGTAGCCCACCATCTGCGAAGCCAGACGGATGTTCTGCCCCTGCTTGCCGATGGCTTTGGACACCTCATCCGGTTTGACATACACGCTGATGCGGCGAGCCTGCTCGTCGATCTCGATGCTGGTGAGCTTGGCCGGGGACAGGCAGCGGGCGACCATCAACTGAAGGTTGGTCGTGTAGTTGATCACGTCGATGTTCTCCCCGCCCAGCTCGCGCACGATCCCGTGGATACGGGAGCCTTTCATGCCCACGCAAGCTCCTACCGGGTCGATGCGGTCGTCGTAGGATTCGACCGCTACCTTGGCCTTTTCGCCGGGGATGCGCACTACTTTCTTGATCATGATCAGCCCGTCGGCAATCTCCGGGATCTCCGCCTCGAAGAGACGCTCGAGGAACAGCGGGTCCACCCGGGAAAGGATGACATTGGGTTTGGCGCCGCGAACCTCCACATCCTTCACCAGGGCGCGTACCGGTTCGCCCTTGCGGAAGACGTCGGACGGGATCTGCTCCTCGCGGGGCAGTACGAGTTCGTTCTGGTACTCGTCGTGGACGATGGTCATCTTGGGACGCACATGGTGGACTTCGCCGGTGATGATGGTACCCTTGAGCGCCTCGAAGCGTTTGAAGATGGTCGCGTTGTCGTACTCGAAGATGCGGGCCACCAGGTTTTGGCGCAGGGCCAGGATAGCGCGGCGCCCCAGGTCCATGATCTTGACCTCTTCGGACACCTCTTCGCCCACCTCGAAGTCGTCCTGAATCTTGCGGGCTTCCGACAGGGGGATCTGCGCGGCAGGGTCTTCCACCTCGCCGTCCTCGACCACGATGCGGTTGCGCCATATCTGAAGGTCGCCCTTGTCGGGATTGACCACGATGTTGAAGTTGTCATCGGTGCCGTATTTTTTCTTCAGCGCGGTGCGGAACACCTCCTCTAGGATAGCGGTGAGGGTCAGGCGGTCGATTTTCTTGAACTCCTTGAACTCGGTAAACGAATCTATCAGTGCCGAATTGTCCATTTTGACCAGTAGATTTTGTTTGATACTCGTATTGTTGTTTTCCTTTTATTTCCTGCTTAAAATTTCAGCACCACACAAGCCTTGCGGATGTCCCCGTAAGGGATGTTTTGCGTGTGCAGCACCGTGTGCTTGCCCTTGCCCACCGGTTTGGGTTCGCGGGTGGTCCACTCCAGGACGATCCCCCGGTCGTCGGAGCGGGAAAGCGTCCCCACGAGCGGTTCTCCCCCGTCCAAGGTAACCTTCAACTCCCGTCCCACGTGCTTGGCATACTGGCGGGGCAACTTCAGCGGCGCATCCGCCCCGGGCGAAGAGACCGAAATGGAAAAGTCCTCGCGGTCGCGGTCCATCTGCGGGTCGTGCTCCAGGGCGCGCGAAAGGGCGATGATGGTCTCCAGGTCCACGCCTCGGTCGCCATCGACCACCACCTGAATATCGTTGTCGGGGGAAAGGCTCCAGTCCACCACGAACACCTCGGGATACTGTTCCAGCGCCCGGTCGATGATCCCTTTTACAAACTCCGCATCCATCGTCTACTCTTCATGTTTTTTCTCGGGCCCATGCGTCTGCCCCGAGGGTTTCTAAAAAATTTGGGGGACTCTCTCGCCCCCCAAATCTGTTCACCTCATTTTCACAAGCGCAAAAGTACGGCGTTTTCCCGAAAAAAACAAATTTTTGCGCCTTCCTGCCGCAAAAGGGCGAAAAAAAGCATCGGGGGCGCCTACTTGCGCCCCAAAAGTTCGTTGTACAAGGCATACATGCGCTCCGAGGTATCCCCGTCGGAGAAGCGCTGCACCTGCCGCAAGCCTTCGCCGCACAGACGCGTGCGCAGTTCGCCGTCCCGCCACAGCCGATCCATCGCCTCCGTGATGGCCCGCACGTCGCGGCACGGGACGTAGAGCGCCCCTTGCCCGCCCGCCTCGGAAAAACACCCGCCCGAGGAAGTGAGCACCGCCTTGCCGCAGCCCATCGCTTCGACGATCGGCAGACCGAAACCTTCGTAAATGCTGGGATACGCCACAAAACGGCTCCTGTGGTACAAGCAGGCCAACTGAAAGGAAGACACCCCGCTGAGCAGCCGCACCCGGGAGGAAAGCCCGTGGCGCTCGATGTACCGGTCCAACTGCTGCCCGTAGCGGCCGCTGCGACGGCCGACCAACACCAGGTTCACCTCGGGAAGCGCCCGGAGTGCCTCCAGCAGCACGCCCTGGTTTTTGCGGCGCTCGATCGTTCCCACGCAGAGCACGAAATCCTTCGGCAAGTCGAAGCCGGAGAGCTGCTCTTCCACCCGATCGGCCGACAGACCGCCGGTGTACAACGGAGCGATGCTTTGGTACACGACCCGGATTTTTTCCTCGGGCACCCCCAGGAGCTCCACGATGTCCTTGCACGTCTGGCGGCTGATGGCCACCACCGCATCGGCTACCCGGGTGGCGTACCGTACTTTCCGGACGTGCATCCACGCATCGAAAGCCGAGTAGAACTCCGGATGGCGCATGAAGATCAGGTCGTGGATGGTGACCACGCTGCGCACCGGGGTGCGTTCGATGCCTATGGGGAGCTCATGGCTCAATCCGTGATAAAGTTCCACCCCATCCTTGGCGGCGATTCCGGCCAGAGCCGAAGTGCGCCACAGACTGCCCATACGCCGCCATGCGCCCTGCGGAAAGACCGTGCGCACGTTGGGCGCCGAGGTAAAATCCACCTCCATCCCGGCGCGGGGGGTGTACAGCACGATGGGGTCCTGCGGGTGATTCCGCACCAACTGGCCGACCAGGGTCCGGCTGTAGTTGCCCAACCCGGAGCGGTTGTTGAACAGGCGTTTGGCATCGAAACCTATCTTCATACGGCAAGCGGGTCTTTTTCTTTCCCGGGGCAAAAATATCCTTTTGTCCCCACGCAGGCAAATTTTCCCTTCCGCTTTGCGCAAAAACGCCGTCGTCCGGGCTATTTTTGCTAAATTTGCACCCCGTAACACTTTCGACAAAAGTATGGGATTCAAGGAGGAAACGGCGCGCCGCCGCACTTTCGGCATCATTTCGCACCCCGACGCGGGTAAAACCACCCTGACGGAAAAACTGTTGCTCTTTGCCGGAGCGATCCAGGAGGCGGGGGCGGTCAAATCGAACAAGATAAAAAAAGGCGCGGCTTCGGACTTTATGGAGATCGAACGCCAGCGAGGCATCTCGGTAGCCACTTCGGTGATGGCTTTCGAATACAAAGGCTACAAGATCAACATCCTCGACACCCCGGGGCACAAGGATTTCGCAGAGGACACCTACCGCACGCTCACCGCGGTGGACAGCGTGATCGTGGTGATCGACGTGGCCAAAGGTGTGGAGGAACAGACCGAAAAACTGGTCGGGGTGTGCCGCATGCGCAACATTCCGATGATCGTCTTCGTCAACAAACTGGACCGCGAAGGCCGGGATGCCTTCGACGTGATGGACGAGGCGGAGCAGAAACTGGGACTTCACCTGTGCCCGATGAGCTTCCCCATCGGGATGGGGGCCGAATTCAAAGGCATCTACAACCTCCACCGTCGTAACGTCCGCCTGTTCTCCGGCGCCCAGAAACAAAAGGTGGAAGAGGCCGTGGAGATAGACCGGCTCGACGACCCGCAACTCGACACACTGGTAGGCGCATCGGCCGCAAACCGCCTGCGGGACGACCTGGAACTGGTCCAGGGGGTCTATCCGGAATTTTCCCTCGAAAAATACCTCGCCGGAGAGCAACAGCCGGTCTTCTTCGGTTCGGCGCTGAACAATTTCGGGGTGCAGGAACTGTTGGACACCTTCGTGGAAATCGCCCCCGCCCCGCGCGCCAAAATGTCCGACGTCCGCCTGGTGGAGCCTTCGGAAAAAACGTTCTCGGGCTTCGTCTTCAAGATCCACGCCAACATGGACCCCAAACACCGCGACCGCCTGGCTTTTGTCAAGGTGGTATCGGGGACCTTCCGCCGCAATGTCAACTACCTGCACGTGAGGATGGGGAAAATGATGAAATTCGCCAGCCCGAACGCCTTCTTCGCCGAGAAAAAACAAGTGGTGGACGAGTCGTATCCGGGAGACATCGTCGGACTGCACGACACGGGCAATTTCAAGATCGGCGATACGCTCACCGAAGGCGAGGTGCTCAACTTCAAGGGCATTCCTTCCTTCTCGCCCGAGCACTTCCGCTACATCAACAACGCCGACCCGATGCGCGCCAAACAACTCTCCAAGGGCATCGACCAACTGATGGACGAAGGCGTGGCCCAACTTTTCACCCTCGATCTCAACGGGCGGAAGATCATCGGAACGGTGGGGGCGCTCCAGTTCGAAGTGATCCAATACCGTCTCGAACACGAATACAACGCCCTGTGCACCTACGAAGCCGTCCCGGTGTACAAAGCCTGCTGGATCGAGGCCGAAGACCCCGAGGGAGAAGAGTTCCGCGAATTCCAACGGGTGAAAAACCGCTTCATGGCGCACGACAAGGACGGGCGGGCGGTCTTCCTGGCCGACTCGGCCTTTTCCATCACCATGGCGCAGGAAAAATACCCGTCGGTACACCTGCATTTCACTTCCGAATTCTAAAAAAACGACTTTTTATCCCATGTCCTCCTCGCTCAAACTGTTCAAACAACTGGGGATCGTCCTGCTGATCACCTTCGCCGGGGAGTGTATTTCCCGCTTCTCGGGCATTCCGGTACCGGGCAGCATCGTCGGGATGATCCTGCTGCTGGTCCTGCTGAAACTGAAAATCCTCCGCGTGGAACAGATCGCCGAACTGTCCGACTTTCTGCTGGCGCACATCAACTTCTTTTTCATCCCGGTGGGCGTAGGCATCATGGTGTCGTACAAATACCTCGAAGGGCATTACCTGTCCGGCATCGCCCTGATCCTGATCACGACCGTCATCGTGATGGCAGTATCGGGGGGCGTTACCGAATTTCTGGCCCGGCGGCGTGAAAAACGCGTCGCCGCCCGCGCAGCCGCCCAATCGTCCCACGGAAAAAAGGAGGAGGAGAAAAAATGAGCGCTTTCCACACCTTGACGTCCCTGCCCCTGTTCGGAATCCTGTTGTGCCTGCTGGCCTATGTAGCCGCCTGCCGCATCCGCCAGGCTACAGGCAGCGTCGCGGCCAATCCGTTCCTGATCGCAGCCATCCTGGTGGTAGCTGTGCTGCTGATCTTCCGCATCCCTTACCAGGACTTCAACCAGGGAGGACAGTTCATCAATTTCTTCCTCTCGCCCATTACCGTCATCCTGGCTGTCCCGCTGTACAAACACCGCCACCTGCTCAACCACTACCTGAAAGCCATCGCAGCGGGCATCGCCGCCGGCGTAGCGGCGGCGATGATCAGCGTGATCGGTTTTTCGCGGCTCATGGGACTGGACAGCGTCCTGGAACGCTCACTGGTCTCCAAGTCCATCACCACCCCTATCGGCATCGAGATCACCCGCTCCATCGAGGGGGTAGAAGGCATCACCATCCTGGCCATCATCCTCTCGGGCATCTTCGGAGCGATCATCGCCCCGGTAGTATTCCGTTACACCGGCATCCGGCACCCGGTGGCGCAAGGCATCGGTTTGGGTTCGGCCTCGCACGCCATCGGCACTTCGAAAGCCATCGAAATGGGCGAGCAACAAGGAGCCATCAGCGGGCTGACCATCGGCATTGCCGGCATCACCACCGTGCTGGTCGTACTGGTGCTGGATGTTTTCCTGTGGGATTGACCTCCACGTTTTTACCTGCAGCCCGGGCGCAAACCCTCCCCGAGGAGTCCGAAAGCACTGACGGGGTTTCCTCCCTACCCCCTTGCCCCGACCGCTTCAAAGCGCAGCGTTCCTACACTTGTTTCTTGTACGTGATGGCGGCTACGGTGTCCAACACGAGGGCAAAAGTTGCCAGTGCTGCATAACGGGGCCACAACTCGAGAATGGTCGTTCCCTTGAGGTATACGGCCTGGATGATGTCGATAAAGTAGCGCGGCGGCAGGAAATAAGTAATCGTCTGTGCCCAGGAGGGCATCGAAGCGATCGGGGTAACCAAACCGCTCATCAGCACGAAAACCATGATGAAGAAAAACTGGACGAACATCGCCTGCTGCATCGTCGCCGAGTGATTGGCCACGATCACGCCCAATCCCGACATGGCCAGCACGAAAAGCACCGCCGCCAGATAAATCGCCCCGAGGGTTCCCACCGGCACCAACCCGTAAACCCACCATCCGAGCAGCATCGAAAGGGACAACACCCCCAATCCGATGATCCAGTAAGGGATCAGTTTGGCCAAGGTGAAGGTAAATCGTCCTACCGGCGTGGCATTGATCTGCTCGATGGTGCCGGATTCCTTCTCGCCTACCAGGT